>JBDTEI010000023.1:0-3812 GCA_039922675.1 Microcoleus sp. | reverse complement strand
GCGATCGACTGTAGGCCCAAATAACAGATTAGAGAGTTGGCGGATGGGACGGGGCTCCGTCAGGAAGTGAGTATATATTCTCAGCGGCAATTGTAGCTGTGCGATCGCGCGCAATCGGTCTACAATTTGTAACGTTGAGCCTTATTGAAGTGCAGGAGTGGAGCTGGCTTGGATAACGCTAGTCTGTCGAGAAAAACCCCGCAAGCGTCAGAGCTTGCCGCTGACGAAATTCCAGAAGCAGTACGAGACCACCCATATTTAGAAGCAGGGGCGAGTCAGTCCAAGAAAAAAGGGCTGATTTGGAAACTGCTAGGGTTGGGGGCCGTAGCCTTTGGGGTCAGCATCTGGCTGCACCTCAACTTTAACTTTTTCCCAGCTACCAGTCGGGCACAGGAAACTCAAAAAAACCCAGCAGCCGCGAGCTCAGCCTCTGGAACAGCCCCGACTCCAGCTACCAACTCAAAAGCCGCAGCCCCAGACAACCTGCTGGGACATTTGCCGTACCCAGAAGCACCAGCCCAAGACTTGGTAAACGTCACCCCCGACGGTAGCGTCAAACTCCGCACCTCAGCAGCAGCCAAATATCACGAAATGGTCAACGCCGCTGCCGCATCAGGGATCTATTTCGCTCCCATATCCGGCTTTCGCTCCGTGGACGACCAACAGCACGTATTTTTTGACGTGAAAGCCGAACGCAGACAAAACGCCAGCAAGCGAGCCGAAGTCAGCGCTCCTCCAGGTTACAGCGAACATCATACAGGCTACGCGATCGACCTCGGCGACGGCTCCGCCCCCGACACTAACCTCAGTCCCAGCTTTGACAGTACCCAAGCATTCAAGTGGCTAGAAGCCAACGCTCCGACCTTCAGCTTTGAAATGTCCTTCCCCAAAAACAATCCCCAAGGCGTCAGTTACGAGCCTTGGCACTGGCGGTTTGTGGGCGACAGACAAAGCCTCGAAACTTTCTACAAAGCTCATTCCCTCAAAAAGTAGAAGGTAGAAGGAAGAAGGAAGAGGGAAGAACGAAGAAGGAAGATTTTGCCCATCTCACCATCTCACCATCTCTGACTCCCCCACTCTCCCCATCTCGCCATTTCCCACTCTCTGGCCAAACTCGTGATTGCAATCTATCCAGGCAGCTTTGACCCCATTACCTTCGGTCACGCAGATATTATCGAGCGGGGATCTAAATTATTCGATCGCGTAATTGTTACCGTAGTCAAGAACCCCAGCAAAACTCCTCTGTTCACCGTAGAGGAACGGATCGAGCAGATCCTGCGATCGACCAAACACTTGCCAAATGTAGAAGTAGACAGTTTTGAGGGTTTGACAGTAAACTATGCTAAAATTCGACAAGCCAAAGTGCTGCTGCGGGGGCTCCGGGTATTAACAGATTTTGAAATGGAACTCCAGATGGCCCACACCAATAAAACCCTTCTGGGCGAAATTGAAACAGTTTTTTTGGCAACTTCTAACGAGTACAGCTTTTTAAGTAGTAGTGTAGTTAAAGAAATCGCCAAGTTTGGTGGCTCCGTAGATCATCTTGTTCCGAAACACGTCGCCCTAGATATTTACAAATGTTACGCCAGCAGGAACCAACTCGCATCGAACCCGACAGTCCCGGACGCAGCACTGAGAATGAATCACCTCAGCACACAGCCGCCTTCGGAGATGAAACCAGAACCGCAGGAGTAGACATCCAGCGGGAATTGAACCGGCTTGAGGAAATTGTTCTCGACAGCCCGCGAATCCCGATGACCAGGCGCACCCTGGTGGATGAAGAACAGTTGCTCGATCAGTTAGACTTGGTGAGGCTCAATTTGCCGATCGCCTTTCAAGAAGCCGAGACAATCATCCGCCACAAGGATGAACTGCTCCAAGAAGCCCAACTCTATGCTCAGGAAGTGATAGAAGCAGCAGAACAGCGGGCGGCAGAACTTTTAAACGATATGGGCCTGCTCCAGCAGGCGAAGATAGAAGCAGATCAGTTGCGACAGCAGGTTTTGCTAGACTGCGAGGCAATTCAGCAGGCGACGCTGGCGGAAGTCGAACAAATTCGCTACCAGGCTCAAGAAGAATTGGAAGACATGAGAGTCCGGGCGATGGCTGAATGTGAGGAAATTCAAAACGGGGCCGACGATTATGCTGACCAAGTTCTCGATAATATCGAGCACAAGCTGAGCGATATGCTGCGCGTAATCCGCAACGGGCGCGATCAATTGGATAGTGTTTCTGCGTCGCACATCCATCGCAACGGTTAGGTAACTGCTCGCTAATTTATTCAAATTTCTCAAAGTCTACCTACTTTAGGTAGATTTTTTTTGCAGAACAGTCTTGATTCCTCAATCCCACCACTCGGTGATACCATTTTAAATTTGAGATTTTAGAATTGGCAATGGCTGATGAAATATGGGCTGGGAGCACGGGCCTACAGTTATAGCCTTTCTCAAAAAGGTGAGGTACAGGTTTAGATTTTAGATTTTAGATTTTAGATTTTAGATTGAGGGATTGAGGGATTCAGGGATTGAGCGGTAAATACCTCATCTTTCTGAGAACTGCTATACATTTTTTTTTGAAACTGGTGTGACTTATTTTCCCAGAGATAAGTTTTGTGAATAGAGGAGCAAATATAACATTTTCTGCTATTGTAAAAACTCATCAGACAGAAAATTCCTAATTTGACTCAAAGTTTTGCAATCTAATTTTTACAATGCAGAAACCTTCTAATAGATTTGCTGAATTTGATTTGATCCGAGCTTTAGCCATCGTCAGTGTTGTGATTATTCACGCTGGATTCTGGGCATTTCGCGATCGCCGAATTCTGTTTGTGGCGATCGATACATTCCAACTGTTCTGCGTACCTGCATTTTTACTCCTCAGCGGTTTTTTCCTCACCAACAAACTCGAAAATCAAAATAATCCCGCACAGGTAGTCAAAAAAAGACTGTCAAGAATTATACCGCCCTATCTGTTTTGGTCAGTAGCTTTGTACACCTTAAATAACTGGGACTCACTTCAAAAATTTGATGTGCTGTCATTGCTCAGAGACATCCTGACTGGCTCAGTGATGCCTCCCTATTACTTCATCGTTGTAATTGTTCAATGCTACGCTTGGTGGTGGCTGCTAGTGAAATTAAGATTTTTAGAACCCAGAAAAGTTTTAGCATTGGGTGTAATAATTCAAACAATTTTTACAATATTCTTTTACTTGACCGCCCTCAACTACATATCAATACCTCTACCTTTGATGGAGCGCTGGATTTTCAGTTGGATTTTGCCATTTTCAGCGGGTCTATTTTTGGGCGCCGGCTATGACAGAATTCAACCCGTTCTCGATCGCAGAAAAATGCCAATTTTAGGAGCAACTATCCTCTTTTATCTAGCGAGCATCTGGGAATATTACCTGCTCGGCGGAGTTACTGCGGAGGGATGGTTTCTGCGATCGTTTTTTAAACTATCTTCTCAAGGATACGCAATTTTGTTCGTATTATCGATCCTAGCCTTTTCTAAAAATATCGCACTTCCCAGTAGAGTTTCGGGGTTAGTCAAAATATTGGCTGCTTATTCATTCCCCATATATCTGCTGGATTCGACAGTCGTGAGATATGTGGCGTTAGTCTATTATAAATTCCTTGACCCCTTACATCCGCTGCTGAAGCTCGGCTTTTTAGTTACCGGGACTTTGTTAGCTTGTTTGGCAATTATTTACCTATTGCAGAAAGTTCTGCCCAAAAAATACAGCCAGTACATTCTGGGAATTTAAACGAATTTTGTGTTTCAACGGATGTCTTCATAAAACTGCTTGAGATACT
>JBDTEI010000022.1:0-5586 GCA_039922675.1 Microcoleus sp. | reverse complement strand
ACCTCCAAGCCGGAAGAACTCGATGAAATCGATCGCAAGGTTTTGCAGCTAGAAATGGAAAGACTGTCGCTGCAAAAAGAAAGTAATGCTGCATCGATTGACCGTTTAGAAAGACTGGAAAAAGACTTGGCAAACCTCAAGGAAAGTCAAAGCGGTTTGAATGCTCAGTGGCAATCGGAAAAAGGCGTGATCGACAGCATTCAAAAAATCAAAGAACAGATAGATAAGACTAACATTGAAATTCAACAAGCAGAACTAAAATACGATCTCAACCGCGCTGCTGAGTTGAAGTATGGCACCTTAACCGAGTTGCACAAACAACTGGAAGAAGCGGAAGCTAAACTGACAGCAAGTCAAATTACAGGTAAAACTCTCCTGCGGGAAGAAGTCACCGAATCTGATATTGCCGAGATTATTTCTAAGTGGACGGGAATTCCGATTAGCAAGTTAGTTGAATCCGAAATGCAGAAACTTTTGCAGTTGGAGGACGAACTGCACAAACGGGTAATTGGACAAGATGAAGCGGTGACGGCGGTTGCAGATGCCATTCAGCGATCGCGCGCGGGTTTAGCCGATCCAAATCGTCCCGTTGCGAGTTTTATCTTCCTCGGCCCCACGGGTGTCGGTAAAACCGAGTTGGCGAAAGCATTAGCATCTTATCTCTTTGATACCGAAGAGGCGATCGTGCGAATTGATATGTCGGAATACATGGAGAAACACGCAGTTTCGCGGTTAATCGGTGCGCCTCCGGGATACGTTGGCTACGACGAAGGCGGACAATTAACTGAGGCTGTGCGCCGCCGTCCCTATTCGGTAATTCTGTTTGATGAAATCGAGAAAGCGCACCCGGATGTCTTCAATATCATGTTGCAAATTCTGGATGATGGCCGCGTTACCGATGCTCAAGGTCACACGGTAGACTTTAAGAATTCTGTGATTATTATGACATCGAATGTCGGCTCTCAATACATCTTGGATGTGGCGGGAGATAACGAACAAATGCGCAGCCGGGTGATGGAGGCGATGCGCGGAACTTTCCGCCCGGAATTCTTGAACCGGATTGATGAGATGATTATCTTCCACGGTTTGAGCAAGCCGGAATTGCGGCAGATTGTGCAGTTGCAAGTCAAGCGCTTGGAAAAACGGTTAGCCGATCGCAAAATGTCTCTGAAATTGTCGGAATCGGCGATCGACTTCTTAGCAGAAATCGGTTACGATCCGGTGTACGGTGCGCGGCCGCTGAAGCGGGGAATCCAACGCGAGTTGGAAACGCAAATGGCGAAGGGTATTTTGCGGGGAGATTTTGCCGACGGCGATACCATTTTTGTGGATATCGAGAATGAAAGGTTGGCGTTTAAGCGGCTACCGGCCCAGTTGGTAACTGCTAAATAATTGGAGTTAGGGCGAAGCAACAGAAACCGGGTTTCTAAGAAACTCGGTTTCTACGATAATCTGGGTTTGGTGACGAAATATTGGGTCAGAAATCGGGTTTCTAGGAATTATAACAAAGGCTAAGAAACCGGGTTTCTCGGATGATTTAGGTTGTGGCGAGATATCTCGGAAGAAACCCGGTTTCTGGGAATGATGTGAAGGCTACTTCCGCACCATCACGGACTTAATCGCAGCATTCGGCTGATACTTATTAGTCTGATAAAATCCTCCTTTACCAGCACCATAAACCCCAGCAAATTGCTTTCCCTCAGCCTTGGGAACAAACATAATTTTTCGAGTCGGTTGTTTGGCAAAGACAACCCCTTCTCTCGATTCATTGTCCGTGTTATAAGATAAAGTAGCCTTGCCGTAAATTGCCTCAGCTTGTTTTAAAGTCATTCCTGGCCCGACGCCCTGAACTGTTTTATAATTAGGATTCTCAGTCATCAGAAGCTCAATAACATCGGTATCTTTGAGCTTTGTACCGGCAGCGTAGATAATCCGATACTGCACTTTTCCCGATCGACTAATCGCCACAGAATCAAAGTCTACCATAAAAGGAGAGTCTACCTTAAACTGGGCGGTGGAACCCAAAGCCTGCTTGAGTTGTCCGAAAGTCATGCCGATTTTTGCTTCGCCAATTGTGCGATCGCCAATTGCTAGACTTACAGAGGAAGGTTTTGCAGCAGCATTGGCTATTTCCCCCAGCGTATTTGCACCCACAGGTGCGACAGCAGCACCGGGAGTCGAAATTAAGGTGAGGTGACTGCCGATCGCCAGCAAAGCAGCTATCATGAATCCAGATAAAATTTTGAGATTCAACATGACTAATTCTCCGAGATTTCAATTTCGACTATCAACCCGCATCTTCTGGACTGTCTTGGGCATAACTTTGTTAGTTTGGATTCTCAGAGGTGTTGGCCTCTTAACATTCATTCCCGGTGGTGTCATTTGGATACTAATTTTGCTGTCTTTTGTTGCGGGTATCCTCAGCACTTTACTGCGCCGATAATCCGACATCCGGTAATTAAGAGTTAACAAATTTTCAAGCACTGTAAGTAGATCAATAAAAAAACATAATATCGCAGGTGCAAGGTGCGCCCATAAGCACCGACTGTCAGGGGTTAGCTTCACACTGCGCACCCGAGTTTATTTAGGGTAAACTGCGCCGAACAACACAATACTTTCTCTGTGTTTCCCTTCTTCTTTCTTCCTTTTTCCTTCTTCCTTCTTGAGCAATTACCATTTTCTCGATTGTTTCATGGCTTTTCCTACTGTCACGTTTAACTGCGCTCCGATCAGCATCGCCAAACAAGAAAGATAGAGCCACAACAGCAAGACAATAAAAGTGCCGATTGTCCCGTAAGTCCAACTGAAATTGCTTAAATGCAAAACATAAAACCGAAAAAAAGCCGAAAGCAGCGCCCACAAAATAGCAGCAAAAACAGCTCCAGAAAAAATCGGAATACCAGCTTGGTGGCGGCTCGGCCCGTAACGGTAAACAAAGGCAAAGGCAACTGATACAATTCCCAAAGAAATCGGCCACCGCCACAGCCGCCAAACAGCTAAAAGTTGCGACTCCAAAGGGCAATTCCCGGCGAGGATCAAGCAATTTTGAACATCTTTTAAATTGCAAGTAGCGACTGACTCCAGCAGACAACTCTGGCGGGCAATAGCTTGCACAATTAAGTCGCTGACAAATACAGCTCCAGATGCTAGAATTAACAGCACAATTGTACCGATACTCAGCCCCAAAGAAATAAGTTTGGCTTTCACAAAAGAACGAGTTCGATCGCCCGGGATTTCATGGATGCGATCGAGAGCAGCCATCGCCGCGCTCATTACCCCAGAAAATGCCCACAGCGACGCAAAAAAGCTCAACGAAAACAGCCCTTTATGGCGAGTTAACAGAATTTCTTTGATTGAGCCGCGAATCAAATCCCGAACCTCATCGGGTATCACCTCCCCCAAAAGACGGGCGATTTGATACAGTGTTGACTGCAAAGGTTCAAATAAGGCGATCGCCGACAAGACAGCCAACAGCCCCGGAAACAACGCCAGCATAGAATTGTAGGCCATTTCCGCCGACAGCCCCGGCAAACGCTGCTCTCCCGCCTTCGCCCCGACTTCCTTCAGCGTGCCCCAAGTCAAACACCGACAAAACAGCCAAAAACTACCAAATTTCCGTTTGAGAGCTCTCAGTTGCCTCAAAAGTGCCTTCAACAAAGCTAAAATCAGGTAGCGCAACCAGTAATAAATGTTCATAGCGCACAAGATACGGGAATGAGAAAAGGGAAAATAGATGCAGGGGCGATCGACAACTGGAGATAAGAAGCGTTAATTAATTAAGCGATTACCCATTCACAATTACCCCTTCTTCAATTCTTTAATCTAAAATCTAAAATCTAAAATAAACAATATGTCTCAGGATATCAGACAGTGGTTAGATGAAATTAAGCGGCTGCAACAGCAGTTAACAGAGGTTTCGCGCGATCGCGATGAGGCTGGTGAAAGCGCCGCTCAGTGGCGCCAACTCTACAATACCGAAGCCGAGCAGCGCCGGAATGATGCTAAATTAACTCAGCAAAGCGTCGATGCTTTGGAAGCAGAGATAGAGGAATTACAAAATTTCTCCCCGATTGCGCCCGAAGGTGACGGTGCTGGAGTTGCTCGCCAGCAGGAAGTTGCACAACTGCATACTGTTGGCGAGCTTAAAACTAAGTTAGCAGAAGTTCTCGAAGAGCGCGATCGGGCGATCGAACACATCAAACAACTCACCCAAGCCCTCAAGCAAGAAGAAGCCCGTCACGCCGAGACTAGCAGAAATTTAACCAGCGCCCTCGGAGACGCCGTTGACTTGCTCACCAAAGCACAAACTGTTCCTACTACAAAGATGCAACCAGCACCAGCATATTCTCTAGAAATAGTGCCTACCCGCACCGCAAATCCGGGCGAAACTGCGATAGAAATCCGCCAAACTCCCGCCCAAAACGGCCGGAATCCCGCCCAGCTTCCACCTTCTAAAAATCAGTTACTCGATCTACCGCCGTTTGGAAATTAGGACTTAAAAATCCCACTGGCTGCAAAGATTTGTTGTGCGGTTAGCTGCAAGTCGGGGAAAATTGACGAAATTAGTCGATCGCCCTTTTGAAACAACTGTCTTTGATAATCATCTTCTTGTAGCGTACAAACTGTAATTGTGGGCTGTTTCGGTTTGCCAATATATTCTCTGCCGCCAATCCCCAAATAATCAACAATCCAATACTCAGGAATTCCCAGCAAGGCGTAATCTTCAACTTTGCGGGCGTAGTCGTTTGGCCAATTGGTACTCACGACTTCAGCGATTAGTTTAATCTAGTTTCCCGATGTAATGACAGATTCTTGTTGCCACAAGGGCTCATTAATCAGTCGAGTTTGATCTAATACCAGCACATCCGGGCGAAAGGCTGTTGTTGTTCCTAATAGTTTGATGAGACAGCGAGGGGGAATAAAATAGGTTAGATCCAGATAGTCAATTTCTACATTCAGTTTGCGTCCGAGAAACGCGGATACTTGTTCCTGCGGCCCCGTTGGTTCCATTTCGGTTAATTCACCATCCATTAGTTCGCAACTATTACTATCGCCGTAGTTAGCAATAAATTCATCAATAGTTAGAAGTTTTGGAGGTGATTGAACCATGATGTTTGTTCCCAAATCCTCAATAAGATTTTTCTGAACCGCAGAGGACGCAGAGGACGCAGAGGAAGAGAAAAGAGAGAAGATCACAAAGACTTTTCAGTTATACAAGAAAATTTCTTCCTTCTTCCTTCTTTCTTCTTCCCTGTTCCCTCTTCCTTCTTCTTAAAATCCCATCGCGCCAGCTACTGCTTCCAAATTCGGAGCAATTCCCTGTTTAAAGTTGTTCTTGCTGTGATTAATTGCCGTATCCGGGTCTTTTAAACCGTTACCGGTGAGCACGCAAACCACTGTTGCTCCTGTCGGAACTTGGTCTTTTACCTTCAGCAAGCCGGCCACAGAAGCAGCGCTGGCTGGTTCGCAGAAAATCCCTTCTTCGGATGCTAACAAGCGGTAAGCGTCGAGAATTTCTTCGTCGGTGACAGCAGAAAAACTGCCGCGGCTGGCTTCGGAAGCTGCGATCGCCTGTTTCCAGCTAGC
>JBDTEI010000021.1:0-13287 GCA_039922675.1 Microcoleus sp. | reverse complement strand
TGCCAATTCTCCTTTAAAATTGACATTGCTGCCGCCCAGATTTAGTTGGCCTCTGCCGCCGACATTGATTGCGCTAGCCGTCAAATTGTCAAGACTTCCCGAAGCGGTAAATTGACTCGATAGCTGTCCCTCAATCGATTTGAGATTTTGGATTTTGGATCTGAGATTGCTATATTGTTGATTTTCGGGATTGAAGGCTGAGGCGACATCTAACAGTGGCAATCCTAAATCTACCAAGCGACTGATGGAAGTGCGATCGGTTCCTGCGGTTGCTTGCCAATTTCCCGCTGCCAATTCTCCTTTGAGATTGACATTGCTGTCGGCAATATTGAGCCTGCCGTTGGTGCTCAAATTGATGCCACTAGCGGTTAAATTGTTAACATTTCCCGCCGCTTGAAATTCACCTGCTAGCTGTCCATCTAACGATTTGATATTTTGGATTTTGGATTTTAAATTTTCGAGATTGGCGGCGGGTGATGTGTTAGAATTGGCGGGCTTTTCCAGGGCTAAAAATGGCAATCCAATATCAATTAAGCGATTGAGAGCAACTTTTTCTGTCTGCCCAGAAGCTTCCCATTGACCAGCTTCGAGTTTGCCATTAACAGCAACAATACTATCAGCAAGATTCAGCGTTCCTTTGCCTCTAGCAGAAATACCGTTTAAACTCAAATTGTCCAGACTGCCCGCAGCTTCGGCGGTTCCGGTGAATAAACCTGCTAGTTCAGGAGGTAAATTAAGTCCCGGTACGACTTGCTGTAAACTATTTACAGCTACGCGATCGCCCTTGATTATAGCTTGCCACTGACGGTCTTTGAGCGCCGCGTCAACATTCACAGCAGCGTCGCCAATTTTCACAACTGTATTTTGCAAATCTGCCGAATTACGGCCTGCTCTAATTTCGCCATTCGCGGGGAAAGTGCCTTGCGGCGCTTGCCATTTAGCTATAGCTTCAATGTTGTCTAAGGGGCCGAAAACTTGAGCTTTTGCGGAGACATTGCCAATTTTAAGAGTAGCAGGAATTGGGACAGCGTAAATTTGGGCGATCGCATCTCCGGGTACATTTTCCGCTTGCAAATCAAACACTAAACCCGATCGCGAATTCTGACTTCCCAACGCGAGATAAATTTGACCTTTCCCGCCAATTTTACCGCCCGCCGCCGGCACTACCAAAATATCGCTCAATGTCACAGCCAAAGAGGAAAACTGCCCAGTTGACGGAGAATTTGGGGTTGGAGTTTGAGCTATTCTCCCCCGTTCCAGTTTGAAATTAGTGCTAATATTGTTTAATTGCAGGCGATCGACCGTAGCGGGTTTTGTCGAGGCGATCGTACCTGTCAGTAATGGATTTGCAACGGTTCCAGTCAGCTTAGCATCCGCCTTAACTTCTCCCGCAACTGCGATCGGCAATACAACTTTCTGTCCTAACTCTGCTTCCACCGCATTGACAACACTTGCCACAGCTACCGGTTGCACGTTAGTTGTCAGATTGAAACTAGCTTGTTCGGTATTAAAATTAGTTCCAGTTGCAACTGTTCCGGCTATTTGCAGGGGAATTAGACCGTAATTACCTGTCAGACTATCGACTATCAAATTAGTTCCCTGAAACCGCAATTGACCGCTGCCATTTTGGATAAGCTGTTTCAGAGGCTTGATACTTGCTTGCACTCCTGCAAAACTCGCCACTCCAGTAATTCCAGATAATTTATTATCTCGGATTTGCACGGTTAAATTGCTATTTGCCAGACCTTTTTGCAGAGAAATACCGGAAATTTTTGCCAAGCGAGCGAGGTCGGACAAAGGTAAGTTTTGAGCTTGCAATAGCACATTAGTTTGAGCCGCAGGCAATAGAGAATCTGCCTTGACTGCAAAATTGTCATTATTGGTAAACTGACCGTTGAACTCGTAGAGAACGCGCTGATTTTGCTCGCGAAATAGAGCGCTGCCATTTTTAATACTTACAGAAATCGGCGCCGAAGTTTTCTGCCCGACTGCGGGACTCGGCACCAAAACTGCGCCGACATCTTCAACTCTAATTGCCTCAATTTCAGTTTTAAATAAACCAGGAGGTTTTTGATCGGGCGTGGGGAGATTAACCCAGCGGCCTTGAGCGTCCTGTTCGATATAAGCGCTGGGTTTGACTAAAGTAATATCTAATTTGAGAGTGCGGTTGAACAGCAGTTGCAAGATGGAAAATCGCACTTCAACTGCTTCTGTAGAAGCGTAATCGGGATCGGTAGGAGTTGCAGGTACAGTCGATCGACCAAACCGCAAACCGATCGGAGAAAATCGCTCCAAACGTCCGATTTGCACAGGCCGCTTCAGTGTCTGACTGACCTCAGATGCCACCAAAGGAGCTAACTTTTCCTGCACCCACTCCCGTGCGGCCACCGCCCCAATCATGCCGAGAATGCCCACTCCCGTACCGCTAACCAGCAGGATACGCCACCAGCGGCGTCCAGAACGGGGTGCGAGTTGTTTTTTGTCATCGTCGGAGTTAGTCATGGGTGTTTCTCAGAGCTTTTGAGAATTCAGGAATTGGGGAAATCAGCCGATTTGAGACAGGTAAGCTGTACTGCATCTAGATTGTCTGTGGTGTTAGAGGGGGAGAGGGGGAGAGGGGGAGAGGATTTGAGGGTTTTTGATCGGTAAGCGAAAATATACAATTTAAATGCAGTACAGCTTATAATTTCTGTGATTCGCAAGGGTGGCCTCTGCCTTTAGTAGACTCAGAACTGAGGTAGGAAGTGCCGATCTCGCGATCGAACTTCAATATTCACGCCCCAATGCCGCACAGACTCCAGAAATCTTTACCAAACTTAATCTACAATCGCTACACCTCCTACAACCCACAGTCAACCTAAAATCTCAACTCGAAACTCGAAAATCCCCACACCTCCTGAAACCCAGAGTCAATCTAAAATCTAAAATCTAAAATCTAAAATCGCCCGATCGCTTCTAAGATAAAAAAACGGTGGTTAAGAAGGTCTTTAAAACTTATGCGAGTGTTCGTCTTACTCTTCAATGCCCGCACCGAGAATGAGGGAATTCACACCATTCAACTCGGTCATCGCAACAAAGTTCTGATGTTTGAGTCAGAAGACGACGCCACCCGCTTTGGCGTGATGTTGGAAGCTCAGGATTTCCCCGAACCTGCTGTAGAGGCGATCGACGATGAAGAAATTAAGGAGTTCTGCGATAGTGTTGATTATGATTGGGAACTTGTGCCGGCGGGCGCGCTAGCGATTCCGCCAGAAGACAATGTAACACAGACTCAGTGGCAAGCCCAAGGGCATTTGGAGCCGGAGCCGGAGCCGGAGCCGGATTCTGACGTTTCCCAAAACGAACTGGATTCTATTCGCCGGCGACTCGAAGGACTTTTGTGAGAGTCAGTGGTCAGTGGTCAGTGGTCAGTGGTCAGTGGTCAGTGGTCAGTGGTCAGTGGTCAGTGGTCAACTTGAATTGCATTCATTCGCCTCAAGATTTGAAAGGTATCTGCGTTGATCTGCGTTGATCTGCGGTTTTTCTCTAAATCAATGACCATTAACAACTGAGCATTAACAACTGAGCATTAACAACTGACAACTGACTATTAACAACTGACAACTGACCATTAACAACCGACGATTAACAACTGACCATTAACAACTGACAACTGACCATTAACAATTGAGAAAAGATGAAGAATTTGGAAGAACGGGGGCATCTGCTGACGGAACAGGTGAATGCCAACAGCGAGAATTTAGACCAACTCAGCTCGATCGAATTAGTGGACTTGTTCAACCGGGAAGACGCCCAAACCTTAAGTGCGATCGCCCGTGCCCGCGAAGATTTAGCCCGGGCGATCGACATCGCAGCCGAGTCTCTGCGTCAAGGAGGCCGCCTGTTTTACGTCGGTGCGGGTACTTCCGGGCGTTTGGGGGTACTCGATGCCGCCGAGTGTCCCCCCACCTTCTGCACGCCGCCAGAACTCGTACAGGGCATAATTGCCGGGGGTGCGGGGGCTTTGGTACGGAGTTCCGAGGATTTAGAGGATCGGGCCCAGGATGGGGCGGAGTCGATCGCCCACCGTCACATTACCAATCTGGATGTGGTTGTTGGGATTACGGCTGGGGGTACGACGCCGTTTGTCGCCGGTGCTTTGCAGGCGGCGCGCCAGCGGGGGGCGAAAACAGTGTTTATGGCCTGCGTACCAGTCGAACAGGTGAGTTTTGAGGCTGATGTGGATATTCGGTTGTTGGTTGGCCCGGAGATAGTCGCAGGTTCGACGCGCTTGAAAGCTGGTACGGTGACAAAAATGGCTTTGAATATTATTTCGACTGGTGTAATGGTGAAGCTGGGGAAGGTTTACGGCAATCGAATGGTTGATGTGGCGGTGACTAATAAGAAATTGCGCGATCGGGCGGTGCGGATGTTGCAGGATTTGACTGATTTGGGCCGGGATGAAGCGGGTTTTTTACTCGAAAAAAGCGGCAAGTCTGTAAAGCTGGCTTTGATGATGCACTGGACTAATTTGGAGAGGGAAGAGTGCGATCGAATTTTGGGCGAGTTTCAAGGGAATTTGCGATCGGCTGTGGCATCAATTCGTTAGTCAGCAGTCATTAGTTATTCGCGATTTATTGATCATTAGTTATATCGTGTCCGGTCAATTCCCTCCGCTTCGCTTCGCCCATAATTGCTGTAGGCGCAGGTTAACGAACGATCTATATTGACAGAGTTGCGGTAAACCCGCCCCGACCGAGGTATCGCGGTCACTCGATCGGACATGATATTATTGCTTATTGGTAGCAGCTAACAAATAACAAATAACAAATAACAAATAACAAATAACAACTGTCATTTGCAATATCGATTCAAAAAATTATGAAATCTCTTCAGTGGATCTGATGTGATAAACACTTTTGGTATTTTTGAGCGCGATCGACATACTCGCGATATTTGGGAGTCAAATACTTGTGACACAACCAAAGAACACGGTAACTATTAATTGAACTCTTCAAAATCGGACTTTTTTCCGGCCAGCCTTCGGGCGGTTTAAAGCTACCTGCAATCATCCTTTTAGTCACCCACCAGAAATACACGTACAGCGGTAGATCGACAAAAACCAGACTATCCGCCTCATTGAGTCGTGGCCAGAGGGTTTCCATACAACCAAACCCGTCAATAATCCATCGGTCAGTAGCCAAAATTTTCTCATGGATATGCTTATATTCTTCATTTGGGAGCTGAGCGCCCCCAGATTGATATTTAATCTTATCCAATGCGTAAATTGGCAAACCAGTGATTTCTGATAATTTCTTGCTGAGAGTTGATTTACCGCCTCCAGCATTGCCAAACACGGCTACTTTTTCAGACTTACTCCTTTTAGTAATTTACTTATTAGTCATTAGTCATTAGTTATCAATAGCGGACTAAAAGCTGAAGGTTGATCGAATTTGTAGCTTTCCAAAAAGTCAATTCCGGTAATTTGTGGCGCGATCATTGACGTTTTTGATAAATGCGATTAGGGTCATTATATATATTTATTGTTTGGCGATCGCTTGGATATTTTATCAGACAAGCGAGCGCGGCACGGTACTGTCTATCGATCGATTTGTAAAATATCTGTCAAATCTAAGGCGCTTGCTCCTTAGTTAAAAAAGCCGTTTATGAAGCAAACGCACCTAGTACGAGACTGCTGGATACTCTACCCACCTTGAAAATTAAAACCGAGTGCTATGCAACCAAAGCCTAACCTTAACTTATACTCATTCTTGGGGCATCTCCCCTGGCTGAAAAAAAGCTACACTGCCAAAATTATGGTGGTTGCATTTTTAGGCATACACGTTCCTTTGCTAACCTTAATGGTCTGGTTTCTTACCTCAAACTCTTACTCTGTAGAGACATCTGTCCGGGTTCTGCTGATTGCTCTGCTGGCGACATTAGCGGGTACGGGAGCAACGCTTTATACGCTACGCCACCTCCTGGTTCCGGTAATCTTAACCTCGGAGGCTCTACAAAACTACCTCGATACAAGAACGTTGCCGAACTTACCCACAGAGTTTACTGATGAAGTCGGTACGCTGATGGCAAATTCCTCACAAACGCTTTACAAACTAGATGAATTGATTCATTACATTACCCACTACGATGAACTGACTGGATTGCCAAATCGTGACTTATTCTGCGATCGCCTGAATCAAACCCGATCTCAAAATCACTCACCCTTGGTCGCAGTGCTGGTATTGGGTATCGATGATTTCACAGGGATGCGCCATGTGTTGGAGCCTGGGATATGCGACTTACTAATTAGAGCCGTTTCCCAACGGGTGGTACAGTGCATGGATCGGTCAGATGTCTTGGCGCGTTTGGGCGACGGTGAGTTTGCGATCGCTCGCAGCGAACTCCCCTCGCTGGAGAGTGTGGTCAAGCTATCCCAACTGCTGCTGAGTACGCTGACCAAACCTTTCTCTATCAAGGGCAACCCGATCCACATCACCGCCAGTCTTGGCATTACATTGAACCATCTAGAAAATACGAATTCTGTAGGGAAACTTCTTCAGCAAGCCGACCTCGCACTTCATCAGGCAAAGCAGCAAGGGCGGAGTCACTATCAGTTTTATTCACCCGAAATGAACGTTCAGTTACAGGAGCGACTGGCCCTAGAAAATAGCCTGCGCGGAGCGCTGGAGCGCAACGAACTACTGGTTTACTATCAACCGCTGATCGACCTGCACGGCGGACGGGTGACAGCAACGGAGGCGCTGGTTCGCTGGCAGCATTCTACAGAGGGTTTGGTGTCTCCGGTAAAATTTATTCCGATCGCCGAAGCCAATGGCGAAATCGTGCCCATTGGTGAATGGATCTTGCGAACGGCTTGCGCTCAAAACCGTCGCTGGCAACTGGCAGGGCTGCCAGCCCTGCGGATTTCGGTGAATCTGTCGGCTAGACAATTTGAGCAAACGAATCTGGTTGAGATGGTTCGCCAAATTTTGGCAGAGACCGAACTCGAAGCTGCGTATTTAGAACTGGAAGTGACTGAAAGTGCCTTGATGACTGACATTGAGCGATCTGTCACAACCTTAACGCAACTGCGAGAACTTGGCGTGTCCCTCGCCCTAGATGACTTTGGCACAGGTTATTGTTCCCTCAACTACCTGCAACGGTTTCCGGTTAATATGCTCAAGATCGATCGATCCTTTGTCCAAGATGTACTGTCTAACCCCGACAGCGCCACTATTACTGATGCGATCATTGCTCTGGCAAAAAGTCTGCGGTTAACGATCACCGCAGAAGGCATTGAAACCAAGGAGCAGCGTGACTACCTGCAAGCGCGAGGCTGCGATGAAGGTCAAGGGTTTTACTTCAGTCGCCCTGCTAACGCTGATACAATCACCAAACTGCTAAAGGACTCGCTTGAGTCTGATGCAGCATCTATCGCTCTTGCCACACACTTTTAAGCTGAACCACTAAAGCGCTCTTGTTTTTATATTCCCGACTTCTCCAAGAAGTCGGGAATCTCGATCTGCTGTTTTTTAGGCGTTAACAAAAACGCTTGCTGTAAGCTGACTTTGACTGACACCCTGCACGATTCCCAAATAATTACTGCCCGACTTAATCGCCGTAGAAGCGACACTTGCGCCTCCATCCAACTGCAAACTCACATCTTCAAAAGTCAAGTTTGCAAATCCGATACCGTCAGTCAAACCAATCTTATCCCCGATCGCCAAATCGGTAATTACATCCGCACTGACTAAAGTAGCCGAAGCAGACAAACCTCCGGCCAATACAAACGTATCATTACCAGCACCCCCCGTCAGAATATCTTGCCCGCGATCGCCCGCCAACAAATCGTCGCCATTACCGCCAATCAAGATATCATCTTCTTTGCCGCCGCGAATAGTATCATTACCGTCAGATCCGATTAGTCGATCGTTATCGTTATTGCCGCTGATAAAATCATTACCAGCACCGCCATCAATTGAATCCGAATCTTTACCGCCCAATAAACTATCATTGCCGCCGGCACCGTTAATGGTATCCGCACCTTGCATTCCATTAATCGTATCAGCACCATCTGTCCCGATGAGATTGTCTTTGCCGGAAAGGGCAAAAATTGGCAATCCCGCAGCATTTGCGGGTATTTGAGTATCGGCATTATCTGATAGGAAATAATTGCCGCCACTGGCTGTATTTTTAGGTGCTGTCGTCGGGCTGCCGTCTCCTGTAGCATTGGGTATTGGCGAAGTAATGGAGACTAATGTGCTGAGTGTTGGTGTCGGAGTTGGAGTTGGAGTTGGAGTTGGAGTTGGTGCGGGATTGACACTACCGTCAAGGGAAGTCGCAAAAACTTGCGTCCAATAGTGATTATAATTGACGCTGCCAGTATCGTTAGCTAAGAAATAGTAACCAATGCCAATCTCTTTCAGATTCGGGTTAAGAATGTTACTCCGGTGCCCGGGGCTGTTCATCCACGCTTGTACAACTTGTTCGGGTGTAGAAGATCCCGCAGCGACGTTTTCTGCATAACTTGAGTATTGATAACCCGTTGCATTGATCCGGGTTCCGGGTGATGAACCATCTTTTCCGGTGTGATCGAAAAAGTCTTGCACCGCCATATTTTGGGTGTGAGTTTGTGCCGCATTTAGTAACTGAGTATTTAATGTTAGCGGGGACAAATTCAATTTGCTGCGTTCTATGTTGGTGAGTTCTAAAACTCTATAAATAAAGTTTTGATTAGTTGCGGTTGGTGCGACTTGAGAGGCCGATCGCTCTCCTGTTAAAATGTCCAAGGACTGAGAACCAGAATTTTGTAGTTGTTCAATCATGGGGATGATAAAGAGTTGTAAGACTTGGTTGGGCTGGTAGATGGCTTACCGTCTTAACGATAGTTTCCCCGATCGCTAGCTAGTTGGGGACAATTCAATAATTGTGTTAATCCCTGCTACTGCTGTAGACCTCTTGCAGAAATCTTCGAGTCCTAGAACAACCGCAGATATCGGGCAGATGCAACACCGATTGACGCAGATGGTTTCAGGGTATTTTCGGATTTTTGCAATAGGTCTTGTATCTATTTTGATTATAGCTTTTGTCAAAGTGCGGATGTCAAGGGATCGGCTCTGGTTTGGATCTGGAAGAGTGCGATCGAATTTAAGGATAGTTTCAATGGAATTTGCGATCGCCCGCAGCATCAATACAATTTTAGATTTTAGATTTTAGATTTTTCCTGATTAGTCAGGTTCGCGCTGCGCACCCAGCCGGCTGACGGGAGGCCAGAAACCAGGTTTATACGAGTTTTGCGTTTGGTAACGAGAAATCTCGGAAGAAACCGGGTTTCTGAGTTCTGTGTGCGATCGCGCGCCAACTCGCGGGGGCGAGAAACCCGGTTTCTACGAGTTTTACGTTTGGTAACGAGAAATCTCGGAAGAAACTGGGTTTCTGATATTAGCAATCGCGAACTAAGTTTTTACTAGAATCCCGACCAAAAACTTCTAAATTAATTCAAAATTCACAATTCAAAACTCACAACTTTAAAATATTTTCTTGTCCGACTTTAGCCTCCTGAGCAACTTGCTCAACCTCATCTTTGGCGAGAATTTTCAAAGCCGCCTCTGCTTCGGCACCTCCCAACCGCCCCAGAGCTTGAGCGACTCTGTAACGAATTTGCCAATCTGCATTGGAAGCGTAGGGAAGCAGCAGCGGCAGCGCCCGTTTATCTCCCAATTCACCTAATGCACTAATGGCAATAGTTTGGATCAATTCGTTTTCAGAACCCAGGGCATTTTCTAACATCGGAAATGCTTTCGGATCGCCCATTTCTCCCAAAGCTGCGACGATGCTAAGTTGCACCAACCATTCAGATGTGCTGCTGTAAACTTGTTGCAAATCTTCTAAAGCAGTGGTTAATTTCAAGGCGCCCAAAGCATCGGCTGCTGCTGCTTGTACGTCGGGTTCTGGGTCGTTGCGCAAGCTGTGAAGCAGTACCTCTAAAGCGTTCGGCAGATTTTGCTCGCCGAGGGTTGACATTTGGCTGACTGCTGCGTACCTAACCCGGACGTTTTTATCGGCGATCGCAATTTGAATCAAATTATAGGCGATCGCCGGTTCTAGTTGCCGCAGTTGGTTGACTGCTCGCAGTCTTTCGCCAAAATCCTCGGAATTCAACAATTGTTCGACAGACTCAGGGGTAATGCTCATGCGATTTTAAATTGGGTAATTGAGAAGAAGGAAGAGGGAAGAGGGAAGAAGGAAGAGGAAAGAAGGAAGAAGGAAGAGGAAAGAAGGAAGAAATATTTCTGCGCTTATTCCTGACTTTTTACTCGCGAATCTAGAGACTTATTGCATAAATCTTTGATTGATAGGGAAGCCGGAGATAAACGCAAATAAACCCGGATAATTGCCCAAAAAGCGAGCGAATCAAAGCAATTAACGTCTTAGGTAATTGGTAATTGCCAAAATTTGAGAGATTGAAGGAGCGATCGGCTCATTGTCTGATACAATCCTTCAACTGCAACAGTTAATTAAGATTCGGCCGCCATCGATCGGATAATATCTCCCCTAGTGAGGATGCCGATTACTTTGCCCGCAGTATCAACCACCGGCAATCGGTGGATGCTGCGATCGTGCATTAGTTTTGCCGCTTCTGAGAGAGATTTGTCTGGTTCGATGGTAACTGGCTCTTTACTCATCGCTTCTCCTACTGTTTGTCCTAAAGCCTTGTGGAGTTCTCGCTCGTAACGAGCTGGATTTTCGAGGTAAATCACGCTGTCGAGTACCATGATGTAAGCGGGCGGAGTGACGCCGGTTTCCCGCCACATCAAGTCGGTTTCGGAGATGACTCCTACTAACAAGTCATTCTCATCTACGACGGGAAGACCGCTAATACGTCGATCGGCTAAAATTTTAATGGCTTCGTTCAAAGGCATTTCGGGACGTGCCAAAATCGGCTCGCGGCTCATTACATCGGCTACTGTTTTGGGCATGATTGGCGGTTGATTTAGTTGTTGCTCCTGATCGATCATATAGGGAAAGCGTGACACAGACTGAAGAAAGGCAGCCGGGGAGAAGGGATTCGTGACAAGCTAGAAGGACTCAAATAGTTTGAATGCCAGAATTTATCAAGGTTTTTGCGATCGCACTCACGAATTCTGCCGTTTGTCTGGGCCAGACGGGCGATCGACCTGACAACATTGTTAAGATATATTAAACAGCGGATCTAGTAACCGCGCCCGACGATTAGGAAGTTCTTAATTGGCAAAACTCTTGCGGAAGATTCCCTCTTCCTTCTTCCCTCTTCCCTCTTCCCTCTTCTATAAATTCTTACCGATGCCAGAATCTCCAGCCCTACAACCAGACACCCAACCAGAAGCGCGCCGTGTATTAGTTTGCCAGTATCAATCTTGCTTGAGAAATGGTTCAGCAGCAGTGCTCGCTGCTTTTGAAGCCCAACCAGTTGCAGGGGTAACAGTTGAAGCTTGTAGCTGTCAGGGACAATGCAACACGGGCCCGACTGTGCGAGTTACCCCAGATGAAATCTGGTATTGTCGAGTTAAACCGAGTGATGTACCGTCGATTGTGGAAGAGCACCTCAAAGGGGGAAAACCCGTAGAGGCGCTGTTCAATCCGAGAATCCATATGCGTTATTATTATTAATAATTTTGACTTAATTTGGTGATTTTTATCAAATCTGCTTCATCTGATTTGGACTTTTGACCGAAGTCTTTGATTGATGGTGAACCGCAGATTTCAAGCAGATAGATACAGATATAACGCAGATAATTTTCAGATCAAGAGGCGATTTTTACAATAGGTGTTTTGAATAAATATGATGGAAATTACGCTGTGAAACTTACAGAAATTGTGGTTAGTTTGTTAGTCCTATTTCTGGGGCGCATTCCGCAGGTAGTCGCTCAAACCCCTGCGGTGGCTGGGGATATTTGTCCTGGGGAATTGGGGGCGAAGGTAGATGCGATCGCCGATCGTGCTGAATTTAGCCGATCGCGCTGGGGCATTTTGATTCAACCGCTATCATCTACCGCGACTCTCTACAGCCGCGACGCCACAAAATATTTCATTCCAGCATCGAATGTCAAGCTGCTAACCACGGCGGCTGCTTTGCATAAACTCGGTGCGGATTTTCGGATTAAGACATCGGTTTACAGCGGCGCAAATGGGAGTTTGTACGTTGCCGGGAGGGGCGATCCGACCATTGGGGAGGCTCAGTTGAAGGACTTGGCGCAGCAGTTGAAACGGCGCGGAGTCGATCGCATAAACGAGTTGATTGGTGATGACAGCTATTTTCAAGGCAGTGCAGTCAATCCGAATTGGGAATGGGAAGACGCGCAAGCTGGCTATGGTGCGCCGGTTAACAGTTTAATTTTCAATCAAAATGCGATCGAGCTGGTTTTGTCCCCGCAGGCGATCGGGCAACCCCTGAAAGTCACTTTTGCAGAACCAAAATTAGCAAATCAGTGGCAAATTTTGAACAATTCAGTCACAGTCTCTAAAAACGAATCCGAGTTTATTGAAGTTGGCAGAGAATTCGATCGGCCCGCAATTCGAGTTAGTGGACAGTTGCAACTTGGTGCAGAATCTGAATCAGCTTATGTCGCAGTTGTCAATCCCGCGAATAACTTTTTGCAACATTTTCAGCAAGTTTTGGCGGCTGATGGAATTCCTATTAAACAAGCTTTAATTGCATCTAATTATCGCAATTTTACTCAAGAATTAGCAGCAGTTGAATCGCCACCGCTGGCGGAATTGGTTAAGGAAACTAATCGGGAAAGTAACAATCTTTATGCAGAAGTTTTATTAAGATTGTTGGGGAAAGTCACAGGCAAGATGCCTGTGCCCCAAGAGGATACAGATGAAATTGGTTTGAAGGAGTTAAAAATAGCTTTAACTCAATTAGGGGTAAATCCAAACAGCTACATATTAGCTGACGGTTCGGGACTTTCGCGCCACAATTTAATTAGTCCCGAAGCCTTGGTGCAAACTTTGAGATTGATGGCCAATTCACCTGCTGGATCTATCTACCGCGCCTCGTTGCCGATCGCTGGCGAAAGTGGCACTTTGAAAAATCGCTTAAATTTTACACCAAACCGCGTAATTTTGCAAGCAAAAACTGGAACTTTGAGCGGAGTTTCGGCGCTATCGGGATATATCGAAGTTCCGAATTACGAGCCGCTGGTGTTTAGTATTATCGTCAATCAATCTGAACTGTCTGCTGCAAAAGTGCGATCGGCAACTGACGAAATTGTGCTATTATTGAATCGCCTCCGCCGCTGTTAAAACAACAGATTTCAATCGCTA
>JBDTEI010000020.1:0-4674 GCA_039922675.1 Microcoleus sp. | reverse complement strand
GTTAGTTCCATCTTAAAACCCATGTTGCTTAAATTGATTGCGAATCAATTTGCCCTGCATTTTGCCACCTATCAAATGGCGAAAGAAGCAGTTATTGTAGGTAGTGCAACCGCAGCAACTCAGTTTCAAAATTATGTGGCAATTCAGACGGCGCGGCGCGGTATGGCCGTGAGTGCTGCTCGTTACGGTGCGACGCGGAGCGTGTTTTCGTTGCTCGGCCCGGTGATGTGGACTTGGTTTGTAGCGGATTTGGGTTGGCGATCGATTTCTACGAACTACGGGCGGATTATCCCGACCATTTTTGCCTTGGCTCAAATTCGATTAACGCGATCGGAATGCGTTTGGGAACTAGCCTAACGATTTTGGATTTTGGATTTTGGATTGAAGAATTGAATAATTGAATAATTGGAGCGTGAGTGAACATAAAAAATCGGTCGAAATTAGCTGCCAAACATACAGCAAAAAATCTTAAATCTCTCCTCCAAAAACATCCCGACAGCCGCCTGGTAATTCCTTGGAATTTCGCTCAAATCGGGATGCTAATTTTTCCCTTAATTCCAATATTGGGAGCTTTAGGAATATTCCTGGGATTGGCCGGTACTTGCAAACAAAAAATCCGCCAAATCAGCCGCCGCCCGCTGAATCGAGGATTCGCCATTCTCTTCGCGGTGCTAGTCATCACGACGATTTTTGCCAACAACCGCATCGAGGCTGTTTTAGGCTTGTGCAATTTTTGGCCATTCTGTATATTGTTTGCTGCTTTCAGCAGTTTAATTCAAACTCCGGCTCAGTTGCGACAGTTGTCTTGGGCGATCGCACTTAGTGCAATTCCCGTAATAATTTTGGGTTTAGGACAGCAATTTTTAGGTTGGAGCGGCATCGATCAATTGCAGCCGATTTTTGGCTGGGTACTAGAACCAAAAGGCAATCCCCCCGGCCGCATGGCTTCTGTATTTATGTACGCTAATATTTTAGCTTGCTATCTGACAATTGCTTTTATTTTAACACTCGGATTGTGGATGGAAGAAGGGTTCCGAAGGAAGAAGGAAGAAGGA
Source organism: Microcoleus sp. (assembly GCA_039922675.1). Lineage (GTDB taxonomy): Bacteria > Cyanobacteriota > Cyanobacteriia > Cyanobacteriales > Microcoleaceae > Microcoleus. The sequence continues at coordinate 3,619 of JBDTEI010000020.1, read as the reverse complement.
AGAAGGAAGAAGGAAGAAAGAGGGAACAAGGAAATAATTAATCAATTCCCAATTAGCGATTCCCAATTAGCGATTCCCGATTTCCAATTAACGATGACTGATTCCCAATTACCGATTCCTAATTACCGATTCTTGTTTCTAAGTTTGGCAGTAGTGGGAAATGCTGTTGCTTTGATTTTTACTAATTCTCGCAATGCGTGGGGATTGGCAGTTTTGGCAGTTTTGAGCTTTGCCTTTTATGCAGGTTATAAAAAAATATTAGCTGCGGTTTTTAGTGGGGTTGGTATAGTGTTTTTGTCGGCGTTTGGGCCGGAACCGCTGCGGCAACTTTTACGAAAAATTATCCCGGCTTTTTTCTGGGCGAGACTCACTGATGAAATGTTTCCCAATCGGCCGACTGCTACTTTGAGAACTACTCAGTGGGAATTTGCTTGGTCGATGACTCAGCAGCGTCCTTGGACTGGTTGGGGACTGCGAAATTTTACGCCTCTCTATCAAGCTCAAATGCACGAATGGCTGGGTCATCCTCACAGTTTGATGCTGATGTTGACTGCGGAAACTGGAATACCCGCAACGCTTTTGTTGTTTGGTTTAGTTGGCTGGGTTTTGGCTAGAGGTGTTTTGTTGTTGATGAATTGGCCTATTTCTGCTGCGGACATCAAACAAGAGCAAATAGCAACAGAGGAAGTAGAGAAAAATCCTTTATTGCTCAATCAAAACTCTATAGTAAATATCACAAATCAGGTAGTTTGTCAAGACAAAAAAGCGAACGATCGCCTAATTTTCTTCAGTTATTTATTAGCCTTCGCCGCCTGTACGCTGTTTAACACTGTAGACGTGACGCTGTTTGATTTCCGAGTCAATACAATAAGTTGGTTGCTGTTGGCGGCGATTTGCGGTGTTGGCGATCGGGAATTGGTCATAGGAGGCAGAGGCTGGGAAACAAATAACAAATAACCGATAACCCTTCGACCCTTCGACTACGCGAGCGGGCACCGCAAATAACCAACAACAGTCAACAGTTAACAGTCAACTGACATTATTCCACCGTCACCGACTTCGCCAAATTGCGCGGCTGATCCACATCCAAACCCCGACGCGCCGCAATGTGATAGGCCAACAATTGCAGCGGAATTACTGTCACAATCGGCGACAACAATTCATCCACCAAAGGCACCGGCAAAATGTGGTCAAAAATATCGGCTTCCGCCGCGCCGTGCTTCGGTGTGACGCCAATTAAACGTGCGTCGCGCGCCTTGGCTTCCTGAGCGTTGGAAAGCACTTTTTCGTAGACACTTCCGGGCATCGCGATCGCCACTACAGGCACTTTAGCATCCAAAAGGGCGATCGGGCCGTGCTTCATTTCTCCCGCCGGATATCCTTCAGCGTGAATGTAGCTAATTTCCTTCAGTTTCAGCGCCCCTTCCAAAGCAATCGGAAAGTTAATTCCCCGCCCCAAAAAGATAAAATCTTGGGTTTCAGTAAACTGGTGGGACAATTCCTCCACATACTGTTCTTGAATCTCCAAAAACTTCTCAATTTCCGCTGGTAACTGGCGCAAACCAGCAATAACTTCTGCCAATCTCTCGGTGCTGATGGTTTGCCGCTGGTGCGCCAAATCCAAAGCTAAGAAATAGAATGCCATCAACTGAGTGACAAAAGTTTTAGTAGCAGCAACGCCAATTTCAATACCAGCGTGGGTGCTGATTACGTGCGGCATCATGTGGGCGATCGAGCTTTCTGTTCCGTTAGTAATGCCCAACATTCTCGCGCGAAATTTATCGGTAAAACCCGCACGGCGCTGCTGTTCCATCCCCAAAGCAGCCAGCGTATCCGCAGTTTCTCCCGACTGAGTTACCCCAATAATTAAAGTATTTGCTGTCAGTGGTGCGGGTGCGTAACGGTATTCAGAAGCGTACTGCACCGAAGTTGGAATATTAGCTAACTGTTCCAACAAATATTTGCCAATTAGCGAGGCGTGCCAGCTTGTTCCGCAGGCGAGAATTGAAATTTGTTCGACATCTGCGCAAAGTTCCTCGGGCAAGTTGAGATTGATGGGAGAGCGCGGATTTCCCGGCTGCCAATCGCTGTCTAAATAAGCATCCAAACAAGCTCGAACTACGGCCGGCTGTTCGTAAATCTCCTTGTGCATGAAGTGTTTGAAGCCTTGTTTTTCGACTAAAACCGGACTCCAACCAAGGATGCGCGGGCTTTTTTTGAGCCTTTCCCCTGTAAAGTTGTAAACTTCCACTCCCATCGGAGTTAGCCTAGCCAATTCGCCATTTTCTAAGGACAAAACAGCCCGGGTGTGAGAGATTAAGGCTGGCGTGTCGGAAGCGCAGAAAAATTCGCCAGCACCAAAGCCAATCACCAAAGGAGCTTGCTGTCTGGCCACAATTATTTCGTCTGGAAAGTCGGCGCAAATCGCAGCGATCGCAAAAGCTCCTTCTAAGCGATTTACAACCTTGGAAACCACTTCCAAAAACGACAAATCTGCAAGTTCATCGGCTTGATTATCATTTGTATCTTGCTGATTCCGACTTCCGACTTCCCTAGCCTTTCTTTCTTCAGCAAAAAATTCCGCGATTAAGTGAGGAATAACTTCTGTATCCGTATCCGAGACAAATTTATGTCCCTTCGCTTTCAATTCTTCCCGCAACTCGCGATAATTTTCGACAATTCCATTTTGAACTACGGCAATTCGCCCGCTATTATCCATGTGAGGATGAGCGTTATATTCCTCTGGTTTGCCGTGAGTTGCCCAGCGGGTGTGCCCGATGCCGATGGTAGCCGGAGAGTCTATCTCTGCTAGCTTTTCCCGGAGGTTGTGCAATTTGCCCTTTGCTCGGATGCAGGTAATTTCTCCTTCGGAGATGGTAGCCAGGCCCGCTGAATCGTAGCCCCGGTATTCTAGTTTCTCCAATCCTGCTAGCAAAATCTCGCTTGCTGCTTGCGTGCCGATATAGCCAACGATTCCGCACATTTAAGGTACTTCTCCTGCTTAGCGATCGAAATAAAACTCAAGTTTTATCATTCTTACCTGCTTCCGGCCGCAGAATGCAGATTCCGCGACAAAAAGAGAGGGGGCAAATTAATCGCCCCCTCCCTTGTAACGTAACTCGATCGACAATTCGATCGATATTTAGTAGGCTAGACCCATACTGCGAGTAGTTTCTGCTCCCAGATAAACCCGGATGCTCAGAAAATCGGTAGGGCAAGCAGTTTCGCAACGCTTGCAACCTACACAGTCTTCTGTGCGGGGAGATGAGGCAATCTGAGCCGCTTTGCAGCCATCCCAGGGCACCATCTCCAAAACATCAGTCGGACAAGCGCGGACGCATTGAGTGCAGCCGATGCAGGTATCGTAAATTTTGACTGAATGAGACATTGAATAAAGGCTCCCAACGAGTCACTAAAAATTTGCTAGCTCTGCGGATTAACAGATTTGACGGCGAAGTGCCACCGCTATAGCCTGCACAGAGAGTTAAGGGTTAGTCTACCGCAGTGGCTGGAAGCACTTCGCCAAAAAGCGACAAAACTTCACAGTTATTTACGCTTCCACTCCCATAGAAGTAGCTTGAAGAGCGCTGTCCCGGCTCGGATACGCGACTGGGGACAG
>JBDTEI010000019.1:0-6938 GCA_039922675.1 Microcoleus sp. | reverse complement strand
GCAACAATCTGGATTTTGTCGGCTGTTGGGGGTGAGAGTTTTCTGTCCGCTTGTAGTCTTTGCAAATCAGCGATGAGATCGCGTCTGGGTGACTGCGGTAGATATGAATTGCACGCGGTGTAAGTAGATCGGCGCTGTAAAGCGCAACTATATAAACGATTGTAAAGTATCCAAATACCCAGTATTAGCGATCGTCTGCCCTGTTTACATACTGTTACATAGTTCTGTTTAATCCCGCCAACCTACTTAGCCTCCGCAGAACTGCCAGTAACAATCTGAAATTTTTCTCCGGGTTCGCCGTGAAAGTTGAGCGGGACGGTAACTGTTGGGCTGTGGAACTTTTTTAGGGAGGACATCGCGTGCATGGCTTGAACTCCCGAACAATTTTTACTTATGATATTAATATCATCCAACAGAAAAAGTTATTGCGATTAACTTGCTGTCTCATATATTTGTCAAGAAAAATACTGTGCCGAAGAAACAAAAATTTCCTTATTTAGTTGGTTCCCGATGGACTTCTCACCAAAAGACTTGGGGGTGGCGGCACTTTCAAGTAGTCAACCGAAAAAACGAAGGTCAATGGGTATTTGCGGAAATGGTGGCGGCTTGCGATCCAAATGTCCGTTTCTGGCTGAACGCCAAACAGCTCAAAGATCGATCGCTCTGGCAAGCTGGATGGCAGTCTACGCAAGAATTAGAGGAATTAGAAGCGGCGGAATAAAAGACAGTGCTTTGGGGTAGAGTGAGGTAGAGGTAATGGGTAATCGCAGCAGGGTAAAATAATGAAAAAAAAAGTTGTGTTCTTGGTATGTTTGCTAATTAGTGCTGTACTGGGCGGTGGAGTTGGTGGAGAGTCGATCGCAACTCCAGTTAGCGCCGATCGCAGCAATACTCTGTCTGCCGATATTCCAACTGCCCCAGCGGACTTGTCCGGCTTAGTCCTGACTTTACAAGACTTGCCCGCAGGTTTTACAGAGATTCCACCTGCGACGATCCAAAAACTGGTCAGTGGTTTCCAGAGCTTTAAACCAGCAAGCGTGTTTGCTTATAACAAGAGCGACGACCAGCATTTTCAAGTAATCATAGGATTTACAAAAGATCTGACCAACCTGATCGATCGAACTCAATTTGAGGCAGAAATGCGTGAAGATATTTTTGCACAAGAATTCTCCAAAGGTTTAAATAGTAGTGGCAAAAAGGAAGTTCAGTTTACTAATCTGACTGCTTTAACCTTAGAAGAAAACATTGGCGAGGTATCGCGTGGGTGGACAAATCAAGGAAAAATACAAGGTGTAACAATGAATGTCGAAATCGCGGTGTTTCGGCGGGGAAAAATAGGAAGTTATCTGATAATTATGTATCTCGACGGTAGCAAACCGCCTATAACGATTAGCGAAGCCGCACGCAAACTTGACAAGCGCATCATGGAATTGAAACCCGAGTTAACTCAACCGCAATAAGTGGGTGTTGCAAGCGGTAAAAAAAATAAGCCTTCTATCTTCGGATGACAATCAGATTAGTTACACTAACAAAACCTGCACACAAGTAACAGAGAAACCAGTTTTTTTTCGACTTGTACCGATGTCTATCACCAGAGATTTTAGTCGATCGCACCAGGCTTCTGCATCCAGGAATGATATTATAGTTTGCCGTAGCATCCGAATCATCTTTTTCCGAGTTTAGTGCGAGCGTCCTGCTCGCAAGCGGTTATCGCGAACGAGACTATAGTATAATTTCGATGCTATCGGGTTTGATATGACTGAAAATAAAGACTATTATTTGCACCAAAATATACCGAAATACCTATGACTGCCGCTGTTTCCCTGCAAAATGCTTGCAAAATCTACAACAAAATCCCCGTTGTTAATGACATTTCGTTCACAATTGAAGCGGGAGAAATGTTCGGTCTTCTCGGCCCCAATGGTGCGGGAAAATCGACGACTATTCGGATGCTGACTACGCTGACGAAACCCACCAGCGGTCAAATTCAGGTAGCTGGATATGACGTGATGCGCCAAAGCTTGCAAGTAAAACAGTCGATCGGCGTCGTACTCCAACAAATCAGCGTTGATACTGAGCTTTCGGTATGGGAAAATATGGAGTTTCACGGGCGGATGCACCACATCCCAAATCCGAAACGGCAACAGTTAATTAAACAGTGGTTGGGATATGAAGAATTAGCAGAAAGGCGAGACGACTTAGTAAAAACTTTGTCGGGTGGAATGAAGCGGAGGTTGCAAATTGCCCGAGCGCTTTTGCATGAGCCGGAAATCTTATTTTTGGATGAACCGACTGTAGGGTTAGATCCGCAAACGCGGCGCCGGTTGTGGGAAATTATTCTAGATTTGAACAAGCAGGGAATGACGATGCTGTTGACTACGCATTATATGGATGAAGTTGAGTATTTGTGCGATCGCATCGGGATTATGGATGGCGGTAAGTTAATTAAACTGGGAACGTTGGCGCAATTGCGGCAGGAACACGGTCAAGGGTTGGTGATGAAGCAAATTGGCGATCGCTGGGAATACAAGTTTTTCCCGACTCTGGAAGAAGCTAATTTATATCTGGATGCCAAAGATGATAAGACTGGGATGATGGTTCGTGCTTCTAATTTAGAGGATATTTTTGTAGAATTGACTGGACGACAGTTGGATTGAGCGATCGCTAATTGCTGTTTTTGCGTTCTCCTAGATAACTAAATCATTCTGACTTCAAGGTCTCAATTCCCAATTCCTAATTGCCAAATGACTCGCTTAGCCACAACAATAGAAGCTATTCTTTACCTCAAAGGTCAGCCGGTGTCGATCGCAGAAATTGCTGAGATTGCCAAATGCGATCGATCCGAAGCCGAAGACGCGATTATCGAACTGATGTCTGACTCATCCCACCGCGACAGTGCCCTAGAAGTTGTTGAAACTCCGACGGGATACAGTCTGCAACTGAGAGAAGAGTTTGCGAGTTTAATGCAAACTTTAATACCTCCAGAATTAGGTGTTGGGGCTTTGCGGACGCTGGCGGCGATCGCCCTCAAAGGCGGCATCGCGCAGCCAGATTTAGTGAATTTGCGGGGTTCGGGAGCTTACCAACAAGTGCAGGAACTGGTAGAAATGGGTTTCGTGCGGAAACGGAAGCCGACGGATGGGCGATCATACTGGCTACAAGTTACCGACAAATTTCACCGGTATTTTCAGGTAGACCAGCTTCCAAAACAATTGCAAATTGACTTTCAGGCAAATTTGTACCCAAGCAATGAGGAGTAGTTTGAAGTAGAATGTAGCAAGCCAGAAATTAAGAATCGCCAAATGGTTTTTCACCCTGACTTTGAGAGTTCCAATGCCCAACAAACCGCAGTCAATCCACTTCTGAAGTACCTCCAACACCAATCCCCGGAGGTTCTAGCCCGTATCGCCAAGTCCGCCAGCCCTGAAATCAGAGAAATTATCTCTCATAACGTCCAAGGACTTGTCGGAGTCTTGCCTTCAGACAATTTTAACGTCAAAATTACCACCGACCGCGAAAACTTAGCAAGTTTGCTAGCTTCAGCGATGATGACAGGCTATTTTCTGAGACAAATGGAACAGAGGATGCAGCTAGAAGAAAATTTAGCAAGCACTAGCTCGATTCAACCAAACTCTCCCAAAGAAAAGTAAAAAGATCGACGGCTTGGGGAAGCGAGAAAGATCAAAGTTGTTCAAAAAATAAACAGTCCTGGATGTACAGGTAATTAAGAAACCGGGTTTTGAATCCTATATCCCTCGCGCTACACGGAGGATTTTAGTCAAAAAACCAGGTTTCTGCGTCCACAACTAAGTAGTTGTACAGAATTGATTACATCAAATCTCACCTAAAAGCCTTGTCAGCGTCAAAAGCCTTTGTGTAATTAATTTTTGTACAACTACCGATTGATCGAGCATCTGGTGCATCTTTCATCCTCCACGGTGGCGACTAACCGCCGGCCGGGCTACCGGATACGGGAAAAGCACCGGGCCGTATTTTAAGTTTCTGAACTTGACCCAAACGGTTAATTTCCACTTCGAGTTCTTTGCCCACAGCAGTGTTTTCCACCCGTTCTTGCACGTCTCCAGGAGTGTTGACAGCAATTCCGTCAAGTTTTTGAATGACATCTCCGGCTCGCAGGTTGGCTTGCGCGGCAGGGGAATTTTCTACGATTCGGGTCACGGCGACACCTTGATCGATCGTAATTTTATTATCAAGTTGTTTGTTGACTTCTGCTTTGGTGGCGGGAGTTAAGCCGATCATTTGAATGCCGAGATAGGGATGTTCGGCTTTTCCTTTGGCGAATAACTGATCGGCAACTCGTTTGGCGGTTTCAATCGGAATTGCAAATCCCAAGCCTTGAGCGTCGGCGCGAATGGCGGTATTGATGCCAATTACTTCGCCTTGGTCATTCAGTAGCGGGCCGCCAGAATTGCCGGGGTTGATGGCGGCGTCGGTTTGGATGAACCGGACTCGTTTGTCGGGGATGCCGACTTGGGAACTGGTTCTACCGGTGGCGCTGATAATACCCACAGTCACGGTATTGTCGAGACCTAAAGGATTGCCGATCGCGATCGCCCACTGTCCCGGTACAATATTGTCCGATCGCCCCAAAGCCACTTGCGGCAGTTCCTTGCCATTAATTTTCACAACAGCCACATCCGTCAGCAGATCGACCCCCTGCACCTTACCCTCAAACTCGCGCCCATCTTTGAGCGTCACCTTAACAGTATCCGTCCCTGAGACGACGTGAGCATTAGTTACGATGCGGCCGTCAGCAGTGAGAATAAACCCCGAACCAGTGCCCCGCTTGACTCGTTCTTCCGGCTGCGGCAAATTGTCCCCAAAAAACCTGCGAAACAAAGGATTTTTGAAAGCTTCGGGCACTTGATTCGTCACCTTAGTCAATGCGTCAATCCGCACGACAGCGGGGCCGACTTTTTCGGCTGCTTCAGCAATAAAATTGGGATTCCTGCGATCGACTGGGCGATTTTCCTGAACAGGAGGAGGCGCATAGGGGGGGATTTGCTGGCGCACCACGGGCAAAACAGATCCAGTGTCTAGATTGTTTGAGCCTTGTAGATAGCGATTCCCCAACCATCCAATGCCTCCCCCAATAGACAGCAAAGTCACATAAAGGGTCGTTTGCTTAAAAGATAAACTCATATTTAACAACTCCCGCTGAATACCTCATCCCCGCAGACACGATCGGCATTCGGAAGCGGGGCGGGGCGTACCGCTTCCTCTCCTAACATAGCTAGGGCATCACGGGCCAAAATTGCCTGATGAGCCAAGAGCGACAAAAACTAATAATTCTCATCGTAACTTGGCTTAGCCTGGGAATTACAAGTCACGGGCCGGCTCAAGCTTTCAAGGCGTTGCTGATTTACGGTATGAAAGGCTAAATATGCAATTCATAAAAACCAGCGTCTACAAAGCTTCTGGATTTTAAAATTATTTATTTCATACCCTGATTAAGCAACGCCGAAATTTCAAGGCGACGGTCGTCGCAGCCGCTTTCCTCCCCATGTCTGAAGCCAGGGGCTTCCCGCTCGTTTTTTGGTAAGATTTCTAAAGGTTGCGCCCATAAGGATTGGAAAACTAAGCCCGTGGCGAGATTTGAACTCGCGACTTCCTCCTTACCAAGGAGGTACTCTACCCCTGAGTTACACGGGCATAAAAAATTAAAAATCTTAAATTAAAATGTTTGATTTTTAATTTTTAACTTTTAAATTTTATGTGAATTGTGGTGGGCCGGGCTGGATTTGAACCAGCGTAGGCGTAGCCAGCGGATTTACAGTCCGCCCCCATTAACCGCTCGGGCACCGACCCATTTGTACCCACAGTTAAACATCCTAGCAGATTCTTCTTTTTTTGCAACATGACATTTAAAAGTCTAGTCATTAAGGTAGGACTACATAAGTTTAGTTTATGAAAAGCCGAAAAATAGAACTTTCGAGGGCTGATGCACTCCGACTTAAGAAACCGGGTTTTTTATGGAATTTGACGGTTGTAAGGAGGTATTTTGGTGAAAAAACCCGGTTTCTGGCCACCTGTGCGTCTAGGATTCTTATCGCAACCGAAGTCTGGGCTCAGCGGAAATACTTAATTCACTAATTGCCGGTTTCTTGCAGGGATTGCAAGTGGCGATAAATTCCTTTTTGGTTCAAAAGTTCGTCGTGGCTACCAACTTCGAGGATTTTACCGCCGTCGAGTACGACGATCGCATCGGCTTCGCGAATTGTACTCAGTCGGTGGGCAATAATTATGGTGGTGCGTGTACCCAAGATGTTCTGCATGGCTAGCTGGATCGATCGCTCCGACTCATAATCCAAACTAGAAGTAGCTTCGTCAAAGATTAACACGTCCGGCTCCACCAACAGCGCCCTAGCAATCCCCAACCGCTGCCGCTGACCGCCGGATAACCGCATTCCCGGTTCCCCGACAACGGTATAGTAACCTTGGGGCAACAAGTTCACTAATGTTGATTTCCCGGAACCCGATCGCCCGAGTAATGCTATGGTTTGACGGCGGTGAATCAATAAATTCACATCCTGCAAAACAGGTTTTTCGCGATCGTACCCAAATGTCAGTCCGCAAAACTCAATTTTCCCACTAAATCTATAGGGCGAGGCAGATACAGCATTTTCTGTTGCTAAATTGACCGCATCAACACCGTCTGGTAACTGCATAAACTCGTGGAAGCGGATCATTGAAGAATAGCGGCGGGCAAATAATTCGGCGATAGCGCTAATCGGACGCAGTTGGGAATAGGCCATGCTTGCTAAGGTGTAAACCCTCAACCTGCACACGCGCAGAAAATGCAGCGCCATTGAAAAAGTCTCCCTTTTTTTGCAAGCTTTCCTCGCAGGTGGTAGCAACAGCGGGAGTGGCTAAACACAGAAGAGCTACGGTTAAGAGAATGGATCGCAGATTAACTA
>JBDTEI010000018.1:0-3750 GCA_039922675.1 Microcoleus sp. | reverse complement strand
GTCGGCAGCCAATCTCTAATGGCTTCGTAAGCCAGCCAGCGTCCCAATTCTGTCATCGCAGAACGAAAAAGTACCGATGGGGTGGCGGCGTCGCGGGCGACAGCCAGCCAGTGCCTGATTAACGGGTGGGGCGGAACGTAAACGCGCAGTTGCAGGGCCATGAGGAAATTGGGGAGATTGCTAGGTTTGAGGGATTTTATGCGATCCTCTTCGAGGGCTTCCCCAACGGGCGATCGCTCTGTGAACTTATCACATCCCTAAGGGCGCATACAAGGGGAGAGGAGGAGAGTGGGGCGTGGGGAAAGTGGGTTTCTTGGCATTCAGCAGAATGCCTTCAGCAGTTCCCCAAAATAATCCAACTCGCTTGCCCGCGCTCCAAACCCATATTCAGTAAGCCATTCCCAATTCTTCAATTCTTCAATCTCAAATCTCAAGTAGTATAAGTGCCTTCCTTTGCCGACCTCAAAACCAGCTTATTGAAATATTTTTCCAACAGTATTGACATAAATTAGCAACAAAGTTATAGTAATTTTCAGTGTTCTCCTCTCAAAGGATTGGCAGACGGGGGCAGTCGGCAATGGTAGACTGTTCCCGCATTTTTTTTGGGAAGCCAGAAGCTTTCGGAAGGAAGAAGGAAAAGGGAAGAAGGAAGAAGGAAGAGGGAAAATGACAGAGGCAAGAGTTAAGGAAGGGCGATCGACTGTAAAATTATCTCAATATTAAGATTTTTAACCCAATGTCAGCTCCTACTCAATCCCAGTTATTCTCTCCCAACTCCGGCCCGACAGAGCAAGAGTTTGATGTGATAGTCATCGGTTCCGGCATTGGCGGACTCGTGACAGCAACCCAGCTAGCCGCCAAGAAAGTCAAAGTTTTAGTCCTCGAAAGCTACACAATTCCCGGCGGTAGTGCTGGATATTTCGATCGAGAAGGCTACAGATTTGATGTCGGAGCCTCTATGATATTTGGATTCGGACAGCGCGGCACCACCAACCTCCTCACCCGCGCCCTCAAAGCAGTCAACGTCACTCTAGAAACTATTCCCGACCCCGTACAGCTTCACTATCACCTACCAGACGGCTTGGATTTGGAAGTTCCCCAGCCTTATGAGAAATATTTGCAAGAATTAACTGACAGGTTCCCTCACGAACGCCAAGGCATCCAGAAATTTTACGGCGAATGCTGGAACGTCTTCAACTGCCTCAACGGCATGGAATTGCTATCCCTAGAAGAACCCGGATATCTGGTGCGAGTCTTTTTTCAGAATCCTTTAGCCTGTTTGGGATTAGTAAAATATCTACCTCAAAATACTGGCGACATTGCGCGGCGCTACATAAAAGACCCTACTTTGCTGAAATTTATCGACATGGAATGCTACTACTGGTCTGTAGTACCCGCAGACTTAACGCCGATGATTAACGCCGGAATGGTATTTTCCGACAGACATTACGGCGGCATCAATTATCCCAAAGGCGGAGTCGGTCAAATTGCCCAAAAATTAGTCGAAGGATTAGAAAAATGCGGCGGGCAAATTCAATACAAAGCTAAGGCAAAAAAAATTATCACCGAAAACGGCCGCGCTGTCGGAGTCGAACTCACAACCGGCGAAGTTTACCGGGCAAAGCGGATAGTTTCTAACGCCACGCGGTGGGATACTTTCGAGAAATTGCTGCCTGCTGAAGAGATGCCAGCTAGCGAGAAGAAATGGCAGCAGCGCTATCAAAAAGCCCCCAGTTTCTTGAGTTTGCATTTGGGAGTCGAAGCCAGCGTCATCCCTGCTGGCACTGCCTGCCACCACATTTTGTTAGAAGATTGGGACAAAATGGAAGCACCGGAGGGAACTGTTTTGGTGTCAATTCCGACGATGTTAGACCCGGATTTGGCTCCGGCAGGATATCACATCGTTCACGCTTTTACTTCGAGTTGGATGGAAGAGTGGGAAGGACTTTCGACGCAGGAATACGAGGAGAAAAAAGAAGAGGCTGCGGGGAGAATTATTGACAGATTAGAAACAATTTTTCCCGGTTTAGATGCTGGTTTGGATTATATGGAAGTGGGGACTGCGCGTTCTCACCGCCGCTTTTTGGGCCGCGAAGACGGAACTTATGGGCCGATTCCTCGGCAGAAGTTAATGGGTTTGTTGGGAATGCCATTTAATCGAACTTCTCTGCCTGGTTTGTATTGTGTGGGCGATAGTACGTTTCCCGGACAGGGTTTAAATGCGGTGGCGTTTTCTGGGTTTGCGTGCGCGCACCGAATTGCGGTGGATTTGGGGTTCTAGGAGGAATGTGGCAACACAGGTTGCCCCATTTCTAACTCAGGACTTATGGATTGGGAGGTAATTCTGTTATATATCTGACAGTTTTTCTAGGATAGAGTAAATGTCTTTTTTGTCACCATCTTTACGTCTCCCCAGTCCTACAACAACAACCATAACTCGCTCTTGCTCGACTTTGTAAACAATGCGATAGCGCTGTCAACGGCTCGGATACTGCGAAATCCAGATAAGTTATCAACAAGCGCTTTGCCTTGCTTCTCTGGTTCAATTTTGAGTTTATCAATGCGATCGCGCAGTTTTTCCTGTTCTCGTCTATCTTTGACTTCCGCCAACATTTCCAGTGCCAACGGCGTAAGTTGGATTTCGTATTCGATTGAATTTGCTTCGCCTTTCATAGTCCCAGTTTGGCCTTAGCATTTTCCCAGGAAACAGTTTTGCCTTCGTCTGATTGGGTGATGCTTTGGCGAAGTTTGGTAACGAATTCAATATCGGTGAGAATATCCAAGGTTTCGAGGAGTTCAGTCAAATAGTTGTAGCTGATTGCCGCCATAACGGGAACACCATCTTGAGTGATCACGATCGGCTGATCAGTGAGTTCTTGAAGTAGGTTGGGAAGCTGCTGCTGTGCTTGGGCAATGGTGAGTCGTTTGGACATGGCTGTATTTTACAACTTGAATTAATATTATGACCATTAAAGCAATACTAATTTTAATTTAGCATCTGGGTTCAAATACGACGTATCAACTAAAAACCCGGTTTCTGGGGAGAAACCGGGTTTTTTAACTGAAAAAGGGTGTTTTGCATTCTTTAAAAAAAGTTTACTGGTCGTAGCTGCCACCGACACCGATTTTGGTATTGTAGATTTGGGCATCAGTAATGGTCATATCTTCCATTGATGCACCGGATACATCGGCGGTGTTGATGATGGCTGCGGTCAGATTTGCCCGATCGAGGTCTGCGTCATTTAAACTGGCATTACTCAGGAAAACTTCGGTTAAGTTAGCACCGGTCAAGTTAGCACGGGTCAAGTCAGCACCTTCGAGGTTAGCGCGAGAGAGGTTTGCACCTTGCAAATTTGCTTCTCTCAAATCTGCACCAATTAAATGAGCCCCGGTCAAATCTGCTCCCGACAAGTCGCACTGAAAACATTGTCCGGTTGACAGTAACTGCTTGACTTGAGCCGGATTTTCGGCACGAGCCGGGCCGGCGAACAGTAAGGGAGCAATTAAAAGAGTAGCGGTTAATAGATGGCGTTTCATATTTTTTCCCTCGGTCTATTATGTGTTTAAGTTCTTCTGTTTATATCTACAATTTTACCACGGTTATTTTTGCAACTTGCAATCTATATCACATATCTACTGTGATATCGATTGCCTCTGACAGCGCACAGATGGTTTCCTAAAGCTCGCCAAATTTAATGTCGCAAAACTTAACAATTTCCAAGTTTAAGACAGTGCTTTTTTGTAGTAACA
>JBDTEI010000017.1:0-3191 GCA_039922675.1 Microcoleus sp. | reverse complement strand
AATAAAAGGGCGATCGACAATCCAGCAGTAATTATATTTTGGATTTTCATAAAAATTCTGAAAAGCTTCGGCGGCTTTCTGTCTCGGTTAAGTATTAATACAGCAGTGCGATCGACATCTCCTGAATTTCCACAAAAAAATTGCCGCCATTTCAGACAAGCCGGGAGGCGCAGTTAAACACCGCCTCCTTTCCCTCGCCAGTGCTGAGAACGGGTTTCGGACTCGCCCCGTCCCTGTGATTCACTTCGCTTCCTTGCCGTCCACCCACACACAAACTTTTTTTAACATCAGGCTGCGCCTTTGCATATACCTGCGGACTGAAATTAAAAAAAATATATTTATATCCCTGGAATGAGTAAATCTGACAAAAAATTGAGGATCATTAAATACAAAGGCAATACCGGCGCTGTTGTAAACTCTCAGCAACTAATTTGTTAAAATTGCTTTGAGAAATTGATTTACTTACAAAACGGTTGGCAGCAGCCCAAGTTCCCCAACCTAGCCAGAACACACCCTACCTGTAATCCCGACAATTCGGAGCGGCAATGAACACAATCAAACTCGAACCCAAAAGATCCCGCTTCATGGCTCTGCTGCTGACAACGCTGCTGACCTTTCCGTTTTTGAGTGCTTGCGGTTCTAAGGAAAGTTCCGCTCCCCCGCCTCCCGTTGACGACACTCGCGCTGGATCAGTGCAAACTAATCGTGCTAATCCTACGCCGGAAGCGAAAAAAGGAATGAGCAATGCTCAAAAAGTAGGGATTACTTTAGTAGGAGCAGCCGCCCTTTACTACCTCTACCGCCAGCACCAAAACAAGCAAGAACAGGGGGCGCAGGGAAAATATTACCTTTCTAAAAATGGTCGCGTCTACTACCGCGATGCCCAGAAGCGCGCTCACTGGGTAACGCCCCCGCCTGAAGGAATTAAGGTGCCGGAGTCCGAGGCAGCGCGTTACCGCGATTTCCAGGGGTACAACAACCAAACTACCGGCCGAGACCTCACGGGCTTGCCGGAAGCTACCAGTCCTGTTCCGGCACAGTAGCCTTGCCATTTGAGATGTTAGATTGTCGGTTCCCTGATTTGCTACTAAATCTGGTATTCCCAATCTAAAACAGCAGTTTTTCACCACATAAAATAGAGGAACTTGATCATGGTAGACGGATTTTTGCGGAAGTTAAAAGATGCGATCGTCGGGCCAGACAGCGAGCAAGTCGATTCTGAAGCCAATTACGAAAATCCCAGGCGCGATCGAAATCCCGGAGACTTCGCTAACGCCCGCCCGGCCAGCGAAGACCCCTACGGCGACCCCGCCGACAACGTAGCGGATGCCGGACAGTTCGGCAACGTGCGCCCGGCCAGCGAAGACCCCTACGGCGACCCCGCCGATAACGTAGCGAATGCCGGACAGTTTGGTAACGTGCGCCCGGCCAGCGAAGATCCCTATGGCGACCCGGCGGATGACCAAACCGTTTGAGTTGAGTCAGTTGGCTAGAAAAATTACCTGGTAAGCCACACCACCCCTGCGGGGGTGTTTTTTTTGCTAGTTCTTTTCCTAGTTCTCAAAAACGGAGAGGGTGGGACTCAATAGCTGGTAAAACTATAGTCATTTATTGCAACGACATGGGAGGCGTTAGCCCTCCCCTTTCTGTTCTACTTTGAGCGGATTAACCCGCCTCGGCTGAACTACGCAGCTCCCTATCCCATCGCACAAGGCATTTGGGATTGCTTTTCTGAGAATGTTGTACGAAGCATTCACATCAGAATTAATTAACCGACCAGTCGATGTTTTGTACAATCCTCGTGAGATCCGTTTTCCAGTAAACACAGGCTCTTTTTCGGTTTTTCCATAAACAGGAATTGGGTCTAAACCTAAAAAACTGGAACGGGATGTGTAGGATTCCTCCTGTACAATTACCGTGATTCCTACCAGCCGAGCTTTGTATTCTAGCATCTCAATTAATCGAGAGTGAGGAATACTGACAAAATTTTGGTTGGTTTGTTTACCTAGATTGATCTCGGTTTTCCACTGTGCATTTTTGCCGATGACTAGCGTTCCAATTTGGCAATGAAGCAAATGGTCAACAATCACACGACTAGCATGATGCAAGTAATTATCAACTTTCTGATTGCGACAGCGAGTTAATCGCTGAATTCTGGGTGAAGTTTGACGATTCCCTTTTAACTGAGATTGTAATCGGGATTTGCGTTTATTGTAGAACTGGTTAATCGATTTTAGTGGTCGCCCGTTAATCAACAAAGGGATAAATCCCGGTAGATTTGAAGTTAGCGCTGCTAAATTGCCCAGTCCTAAATCAATACTAGCCACAAGATTGTCCGAGCTGGCGGTGGACTCCTGTTCATCGTAAATGACCTCAATTACATACGAATCGCATTTGGGAACCAATCTAACTTGACAAATCTGGTTGGGATTTACCTTGGTTTTAATTGAAAGTTCAGTGCCAGAAAGTTTGATAATTCCTTTCTTTAACTGTTTGCTACTAATTGCTTGAATCGTGTACACAAGGATGTTTCGTCCTTTAACTTTGTTTTTGTACTTCGGCAGTTTGGGGCGACCAGTGAATTTAGAAGAGTCAGCTTTGTAAGCTTTAACAGCTTCAAAAAACGATTGCCAATTCTTGTCTAAAACCATTAAGATTTGCTGACTTACTTTGGCAGGCAAAGCCTTGTACGCTTCATGAGACTTCATCAAGCGGTTCATTTCATTGTAACTAACATAACCCCATCCATAAATAAAGCTCTGACGAATGACGTAATTGGCGGCATTGTAAAGGTTTTTGGACAAGAAAGCTAGTTCGTCAATTTGGGCGAAACGATGTTCCGTGGATTTGATGATATGTCGTTCTGTTAGTTGCATTCAGAACCTCCATCTTTCAGTTCGGCGATTATTTTTTCGGTTTTTCGACTCGCACGGCGCTGTCCGTAAAGTCGCGCAGCAAAACTTGTAACTATTGCCACCAAATCTTGCATTAGTTCGTCTTTTCCATTCTCCGCTAGATTGACTATTTCTAATTTAACTCCCAACCGAAAAAGCAATACGCTCAAGTAATTTGTACCAAAGCGAGCTAATCTATCTTTATGTTCAACCAGTAAAATGTCGTAGTCATTTTGCTGTAACAGTGCTTCTAACTGCTTTCTGCTATCGTTTAATCCACTGCCAATTTCTTTGACA
>JBDTEI010000016.1:0-7736 GCA_039922675.1 Microcoleus sp. | reverse complement strand
TCATGTCAATATTGTGCAGCATCGGGGAGCATAACAGTTAGGCTCCCTCGCAGCGGGTTGGGCGCGCTCGCAATTCTATTACAAAGTCAGAACAAATTAGCGGAAATTTCTCCCGTTCTTCTGCTGTCAAAGTAGACCATATTTCTAAACTAACCCAAGCCGCATCTGGAGAACCGTCTCCGTTATTGGGCATACGAAAAATTGTAGAATAACTAAACACTCTCCCTAGCTGTCTTTGCTGATTCCACCAATTAAGCCTATTAAATCTGCGTCTCGATTGCCGCTGACTTTGCCTACTGGTGACATAATTAGGATTCCTTTTTTGACTGTCCGTTCAAATTGTCAATCTCCATTCATCTGGCACAAACGATAAAAGTGTTAGTCTGTTAGTTCGACAGTATCTAAGTTTCAAGTAACTGTTGTCATTTTTCCTAACTACCGAGAAATATGAGTCCTGCTAATCTGTTTTAGCGCCGCTTTTTGTCAATAATTTTAACCTCAGTCCTCATCGCCCCGACTTTCGCTTGGAGATGGGGGTTTAAACCCCCGCCAGACTATCGCGAAGTGCAAAATCTTGGAAAATGTAATTAAGTGCGATCGCCCAATCCCAACCTAAAGGAAAAAAATGCTATAATACCAACTTTAACTGCTAAACTTATCCGCGAGCAGGAAACATAGGAAAATCTTATGGTGATTATTACCTCACAAGAAATTGCCCAATTTCGATCGCAATTAGCCGAATATCCCCCAGCCCTAAAAGCCCTAGACGAAATCGAAGATTGCGAAGGCAACATCGAAGATGCAGCGATTTCTCTAGCAATTCAAGCTGGACAAGAACCGAATATCTCTGAAAATTGGTTGGACGGATTGGCGAAAAGATGCCGCGTTGCTATCTGCAAATCTGAGGTTAAAGAAGAGTTGACAAATGGACAATTGAATGCTGCATTTAGAGATTTAGTCGCAGCAAAAATTTGCCCTAAGATTTTGATTACACCGGTGATTATTTATGTATTTAAAACTGGGGTAAATGATTTTTGCGAACCTCTGGAATATAAACTGTAAAGCCATCAATGCAGTTAAGATCGCCGCGATTTATCAAAACATGATACAACGAGGCGATTCCCTAGGGGATAGCTAGGCCGCGCGTACTTTTCTTTACCACTGTGCACTGCTGTACCCAGCCGGCACTAAATCCGGCGACAAACCCAAAGATTTCCCGAGCAAACGAGCAAGTTGCACTAAAAAATTAGCCGTATCTTCGTCACCTTCCCCGGCCATTGAAGCCGATATCTGGATTAGCATCTGCACAAATCCCGCATCAATTAAATCGGAACAGGAACTCAAAACCTCTGGTTCTTGGCCGTTGGGACAGGTAAGCACTCGCTCGATTAAGTTCAAATAAGCCTCTTGACGTTCTGGATTCATTTTAGGAGGATCGGTACAGTAAATAATTTATTATTACGTTTAAGTCCGTCCTGTCAATCAGGCGATCGAAGATGCGATCCCCGTCTTTCCTCTAGAATCTCCATTCAGTCGGGAATAGACAGAAGCTTAAAGAAAATCTTAAGTTTTTAAAGGCTACTTGAGTGGAGATATCGGTGTGCCCATAAGCACCCTAAAATTCCAAGGTAAGGTGCGCCCATAAGCAGCCTAAGATTTAAGGAAATTAGGAATATAAAAAATGAAAATAGGAATATTTTTAGGAAATCTAGGAAATCCCGCCATTTACTATCCCAAACTAGCCCCAATTACTGGGGGAGTGGCGGCGAGCATTTTTCTGTGCCAATTATTTCAATGGCAAGCACAACATTCCCACTCCGGGGGATGGGTGAAAACTAACAGCAGCGAAATTGAAACAGCCACTGGTTTACATGGCGAAGAACAACAACTGGCGATCGAACTGCTCAAAGTGCGATCGCTCCTGAAAGAAAAATCAACAAATCGCAACACCGAAACCCTAGAGTTCTGGGCAGACATTGATGCTTTCGAGGGAAAAATTAATACTTTTTTGACAATCAATCCGGTGGAGAGTACACCACAAATTATCGACGAAAACAAAAATCGCCCTGTAGAAATTGTTGCCGAAGCTTCACCCGCAGAGTGTGCAGTTAAAACCGACAAATTTTTTGGGCAACCGCGCCAGCAAATAGCCGTTGCAGTCAACCCAAATTACCGATTTAGCGGCCCTTGGAATTCCCAAGAAGAACTGCATAACTTTCAGCGCACCTTAGAAGAATATGCCAGAGTTCGCAGTTTAGGATTTGGCAATCCTTCGGGATGGGCTTTTAAAATTATTGACAGCATGACAAAGGGCTTAACTTCGACTTTTTGGGATGAATTTATCGCCGGAATTCCTTTAGGAGAAAGTCAGAAAGTTAAGCGGGAGTGGGAGATTGAGCCAGAAGTGCCTTATCCGGCGTTTGAGGAGGAGCGAATTCAGTATTACGTACACAAGGGCGAACCGCTGGAAGCAGCAGTCTCTAAGGCCCGTGCTGACTTGAGAAACCCGGTTTTGGGCAAAGATTTGTGGGAGGGTTTTTTGCGAAAGTGCGATCGTATTGCTGACGATGCACTCAAAGCCAAAAATCAGGGCGTGCAAAACGCATATTTGCCCTCTTCCTTCAACGAAAGACCGCAAATCACCAAAGAAAGCGTGATGCAGAAATTAGGGGCGATCGCGCCTCAATTTGTCCTGAATCAATCCACATCTGAAACAATTGCAGAACCACCAAAACTCGAACCAAAAGAGTCACCAACGATAGACGAAATCCCCAGTATTTCCTTTTTGCAAAAAGCTTACCAAACTTCTCTCGGTCGAGGTATTGTTGAAAAACAAATCGCGGCTAACCCAGAATGGGGCTACGAAATAGTTGACGGTGATATCGTAGAATCTATTCCTTTTTAATGAGACTAAAATGAAACGAATTAGCGATATCAATCCGCTGGGAGTTGAGCGGGCAAGTCCTTCGGATGCAGAAAGAGAAAAGCTGCACCAGGAAAGATTACAGCACGATAAATATTTAGGTTTTCAGCAGTTAATAGAGCTTTGTATTTTGGGCGAATACGACATGGCAAAACAACTTACAGCCAGACATTCTAGTTGGGGTTATGAAATAGTTGACGGAGTTGTAATGGATCGAGTAGATTAGATTCGTAGTCAGGACTTTAGTCCTTTCGGCCTCGGATTTAAGGACTTCAGTCCTTACTACGAACCTACTTTTGCCGATATGTTAGAATCAGAATAGAGACTTAATTGGTCTTAAAGTTATGACAGTTATTAATGCTAAAAATATAACGCTCAATGAAGTTAGTGATTTTTTAAAGTTTCAACAAATCTTTAATAACGATACGTACCCAAGTTTCTTATCATTAGAACCACTCACCGAGTTTGAACAGCTTGAACTCGTGTAAATTCGCAACGATTTTAGTGAATACTTGTCTTTTGAAAGAGTCTCAGAAGGGCTGGTACAAGCTCTAACTACGTTTCCTTTGATGCGATTGGCTGGCTTTTATCGAGCGCCATTAAAGATGAGTCTGGAAGAAAATATTGCTAATATCACTATAGAAGATGAAGACATAACTATTACAGGTAGGCTTGACATTTTAGCAATCAATAAAGAGAAAGAAATCGCCGCTGATATAGGATTTTGGATTTTAGTAATAGAATCTAAAAATAGTCTAATTGCTCCCCGTGCAGGTTTGCCACAACTGCTAACTGATGCCTATAAAAGTTTAGAATATCTGGAGTCCGTCTGGGGACTTGCAACTAGCGGAGAGTTTTATCAGTTCGTTAATATCCGTCACGGAAATCCGCCAACCTATCAGTTAATGCCTTTTCTAACTTTGATGGAACCCGAATCTTCAGTTGTATTGCTGCAAGTTTTGAAAGCTATTTGTAAGCTGTAGAAGAAGGAAGAAGGAAGAAGGAAGAAGGAAGAAGGAAGAAGATAAATCTTGCTTTGATTCGGAGACTATCTTGAAATTATCTGCGTTGATCTGTGTTTATCTGCCTTTCATCTGCGGTCAATCTATCAAAGATTTATGTAATCATTATCGCCATAAAAAAATGAGGCCGGGAGAATTCCCTACCTCAATTTTTAGCTAACTTTTCCCCTAAAAAAATAGGGCTGTTAAAACTTAGTAGCCTCTGGTGTTTGGCTTGTGCACGATGAAGCTGAGCACTTGGCATTGCTTCACGTTGTCAAAACCCATGACGCGGATGTAGCACTGAGGATTTTCAGAGCGGCAAGCTTGAATTTCAGCCATGATTTCTTGGACGCTGCGAGCACCAAATAAAGGCAACTTCCACAAAGTCCAATAGCGCATTTCAGGGGCAGAGGTTTCGTTGAATTCTACGCCGGGAATGTAGCCTTGATCCAAGATGTATTGGAGTTGCTTGGCGATTTGGGCGTCTGTCAGCGGGGGTAAATAGGACAGAGTTTCGTAACGACGCTCTTTAGGTAAAGTCTTCATTTTTTGTATCTCTAAGGTGTGTGTTCGATCGCACTTGTCGATCGATTAACTCGACAAATTATCCAGATTCGGTTCAGAATCTATTGATGCTTCAGGATGACTGCTAGAAACAGACCAATTAAGTTGCGTAATTCGCTCTAAATGCTGGCGTCTGTGTTCCATATTCGACTGTTGAATGCCAGTAGAAACCATTTCTGGCAAAAACTCTGTCACATCGTGCGCCAGATATTCTCGCACCGTCATGATCCGAAATCCTAAATCTTGATTTTCCCTCAGCAACTCTTGAATGTAAGCTTCTCCATCTTGGATTTTGCCCTTGGTGGAAAAGTCATTCAACCAGATTGCCTGAGCAGGATTGGTTTCGCTCAACTGAGCGACTACAATCCGCACGGATTGATAGGTTAGGTAACTTGCCAGCACCTTAGCGGTGTCTTTCGCAACTTGTTTGAGATCCATTTTTGACCCCAGCCCTTAAGAGTTTTGGATTGTTAATTTTAGATTTTGGATGCAAACTTACTTGTAAATCTTCTTCCAAGATAAAGACATAACAGTAAGTTTGCTACCTAAAACCTAAAATCTCCAACCAAAAATCATCAAACGGTATCCATTGCCTCGAATTCAAACTTGATTTCTTTCCAAAGTTCGCAAGCAACAGCCAATTCAGGGCTCCATTTGCAAGCTTCGCGAATTACGTCTCCGCCTTCGCGCATCAAGTTGCGGCCTTCGTTACGAGCTTGGACGCAAGCTTCCAAAGCAACGCGGTTAGCTGTTGCACCAGGTGCATTACCCCAAGGGTGGCCCAAGGTGCCGCCGCCGAACTGCAAGCAGGAGTCGTCGCCGAAGATTTCAACCAAGGCTGGCATATGCCAGATGTGGATACCACCGGAAGCTACTGGCATGACACCAGGCATGGAGGCCCAATCTTGGGTGAAGTAAATACCGCGGCTGCGGTCTTCTTCGATGTGGTCTTCGCGCATCAAGTCTACGAAGCCCATCGTGATGCCTTTTTCGCCTTCGAGTTTGCCCACAACTGTACCGGAGTGCAGGTGGTCGCCGCCGGACATCCGCAAGCACTTGGCAAGTACGCGGAAGTGGATACCGTGGTTTTTTTGACGATCGATCACAGCGTGCATGGCGCGGTGAATGTGCAGCAAAATACCGTTTTTGCGGCACCATTTAGCCAAGCTGGTGTTTGCAGTGAAACCACCGGTTAGGTAGTCGTGCATGATGATCGGGGTTTTGATTTCTTTGGCGAACTCAGCCCGTTCCATCATTTCTTCAAAGGTAGGGGCAGTTACGTTGAGGTAGTGACCCTTGACTTCGCCGGTTTCTGCTTGGGATTTTTCAATAGCTTCTTGAACGAACAGGAAGCGATCGCGCCAACGCATGAATGGTTGCGAGTTGATGTTTTCGTCGTCTTTGGTGAAGTCCAAACCGCCGCGTAGAACTTCGTAAACGGCACGGCCGTAGTTCTTAGCAGACAGACCCAATTTGGGCTTAATTGTACAACCGAGCAAAGGACGGCCGTACTTGTTCAATTTGTCCCGCTCAACGGTAATACCGTGAGGAGGGCCTTGGAAGGTTTTCAGGTAAGCAATGGGAACCCGCAAGTCTTCCAACCGCAGAGCGCGCAGAGCTTTGAAACCGAACACGTTACCGACCAAAGAGGTCAGCAAGTTGGTGACGGAACCTTCTTCAAACAAATCCAAAGGATAGGCGATGAAGCAGATGTATTGGTTGTCTTCACCGGGAACTGGCTCGATATCGTAGCAGCGACCTTTGTAGCGGTCGAGGTCGGTCAGGAGGTCAGTCCAAACAGTCGTCCATGTACCAGTGGAAGATTCGGCGGCCACAGCAGCGCCTGCTTCTTCTGGTGGTACTCCAGGCTGTGGAGTTACGCGGAAAGCCGCCAAAATATCTGTATCTTTCGGCGTGTAATCCGGTGTGTAATACGTTAGTTTATAGTCTTGAACTCCGGCTTTATACCCAGCCTTTGATTGAGTTTGGGTTTGCGCGTAAGCCATATCTCGCTTCCTAGTATTCGCTTAATTTTTTGGGCCTGATGGCCGGCTCCTAAAAATATACCAATAAACGGACACTCTCAAATTTTAATATTCTTTTAATCATCATAAGTATTGTTTATTTCCCTTTACATTGGGAAATTTTATGTAACATATCTTATCAAACTAAAGTGGCGAAGGATGCAGGGGGAAAGGCTGGGGATCGTAGAGCGGGCGGGGAATTTCGATCGCGCGAAAGATATTTGGCAGCGAGCTTAACAGCGAATAAATACGGTTTATGTAAAGAATTTAATACTTAAAAATCAGAATTGAAAATTGGGAATTGGTAATTGGTAATTGGCAAGAAAAATTAGTTATAAATACCTAAAGTTGTGGTTAGCAGTTGAGATCGCCCCATCGATCTCAACTGCAATTGACTATTGTAGCAATCTCAAATCCCAAATCCCGTAGGGTGGCTAGAAACCGGGTTTCTACGAAAAATTGCCGTTTATCAACCAGAAATATACAAAGAAACCCGGTTTCTGAGGTCGCAAGTGCGATCGCGAATTAATGCAGCAATTCTTCAATCCCAAATCTCAAATCTAAAATCCCCTGACTGCCACTACTGGCAAACTCAAAAATCGACAGCATAGCACATAATATGGACAGGACTTGTGCCGCAACCTGGTTTCTCAACCCAAATCCGTCGTTACAGCAATTTAACCTCGGTCAAAACCGGGTTTCTGCTTTAGCTGCGCGTAAGTCTACTATGGATATCTAGCCCCATTTCTACTCTGGTTGTGCCTCACCCCCCTTCAAAAGTCGTCCACTGCATCAATCCAGATTGCCCAAGGCCTTACCCTCAGACTTGGGGCAACAATTTTTGTCAGAGTTGCGGGACTTCGCTGCGGCTAAAAAATCGCTACATACCTCTAGAAGGTCTCGGTTCCGGGGGTTTTGCAGCCATCTACACAGTTTGGGACACAGAAACTCAAACCGAGCGCGTCCTGAAATTGTTGCTGGAAACTGCTCCGAAAGCGCTAAAACTGTTCGAGCAAGAAGCTTGGGTTTTGGCATTTTTGCGGCACCCTGGTGTCCCGAGAGTCGAGCCGGACGGTTATTTTCACGTCCAAACTCAAAATTTTTCAGGCGGGGATAGAAATGTCACAGCGAGGCACTTGCCTTGCTTGGTCATGGAAAAGATTCACGGCAAAACTTTAGAAGCAATTCTCGAAGAGCACCCTCAAGGATGTCCGCAGGAAT
>JBDTEI010000015.1:0-4871 GCA_039922675.1 Microcoleus sp. | reverse complement strand
AACTGCGAGAAAGTCAGCACTGGCTGTCGGCAGTAATTAAAATGAATCCTAATGTTTTGTACATTTACGATGTGATGGAACAGCGGATTTTATATCTCAATCGCGAACTGTATACGGATCTTGGCTATTCCCTGGCAGAAATACAGCAAATGGGAGCAGCATTTTTGCCTAACTTAATCCACCCTGATGATTTGCCAGCTTTTTCAGAACACATGAGCCGGATTGAGACAGCACAAGACGGTGAAAGCTTTGAGATAGAGTACCGAATCCAGCACCAAAATGGTGAATATCGCTGGTTTTTTAGCATGGATACCGTGTTTACGAGAACAGCGGAGGGTAAACCTTGGAAAATTCTGGGAAGTGCTACTGAAATTAGCGATCGCAAACAAGCAGAACTCGAACTAAAAACAGCTTTAGCTGCTTTGGAAAGGCAAATCAAGCAGAGATTTCTGCTAGAAACAATTACTCTGGAAATTCGTTACAGCTTAAAACAGGATCGAGTTTTTCAAACAGCCGCAGCCCAAATATGTCGAGTTTTTAATGCCGATAGTTGCTTGATTCACACCTACACAGAAGATCCAATCCCCCGCATTCCTTGTGTGGCTTACTATACAAGAATTGAATCAAAATCGCTTTTAAATTTAGAAATTCCGGTGGAGGGAAACGATCACATTCAGTTGGTATTGTCCCAAGATAAAGTTGTAGCTTCTGATGATGTTTTATCGGAGCCGCTGCTAGAAAATGTCATAGGTTTGTGCGAAGAAATAGGTTTGAAGTCGATGATAGCCGTGCGGACTTCTTACCAGGGAAAACCTAACGGAATGATGTGCTTGCACCAGTACGCTCGCCGCCAATGGACGCAAGATGAGATCGGATTATTGAAAACTGTGGCGGCACAAATGGGAATTGCGATCGCCCAAGCCAATCTTCTCGAACAAGACGAACAGCAGCGACTGAAACTGCAACAAAGCGAAGCTAGTCTAGCAGCAGCCCAGAAAATGGCCCGTATCGGCAGTTGGGAATTTGATATTATCGCAAATAAGATTACTTGGTCAGAAGAAGTATTCCGCATTTTTGGTCTTGACTCAACCGCATCTGAACCGACATACGTCCAACTTGTACGGATGTATCATCCCGACGACAGAGAATTGTTCAAAGAAATTGTTAGCCTCGCTATTTCCCAAGGAACTTCCTACAAAAAAGAATTGAGAATTTTGCCTTCTAGCGGTCAAATTACCTACGTAGAAGCAAGGGGAACATCTGTTTTTACCGAAACCGGAGAAGTAATCAAACTGTTGGGAACAGTCATGGATATCACCGATCGCAAACAAGCAGAAGCAGCTTTGCAAATTAGCGAAGAACGTTTTTATCTGGCATTTGAAGGCAGTGCGATGGGGTTGTGGGATTGGAATCTTGTCACGGGAGAAGTCTATTTTAATTCGCGGTGGAAAACGATATTGGGATATGAAGCAGACGAGATAGAAAATAATTTTACATCCTGGGAGGAACTGTTACATCCAGAGGATTTGCCCTTGGCTAAAGCAGCACTAGAAGCTCACTTTCAATGGAAAAGTTCGATGTACGAAGTGGAATTGCGGATGTTGACAAAATCCGGCGAGTGGAAGTGGATTTTGGCTCAAGGAAAGGTGATGGAACGGGATGCTGGGGGAAATCCTTTGCGGATGACGGGGACGCACGTCGATATTAGCGATCGCAAACAAGCAGAAGTAAATTTACTATTTAGCGAACAGCGAGAACGAGAAAAAGCCCAACAGCTAGCACAAACTTTGGAACACTTAAAAAATGCTCAATCCCATCTTATTCAATCGGAAAAAATGTCAAGTATCGGGCAAATGGTAGCGGGAGTTGCCCACGAAATTAATAACCCGATCAGCTTCATTTACGGCAATATTCTTCCTGCTGCACAGTACGCTCACGATTTGGTAAAATTGGTCAATCTCTACCAGCAACACTATCCCGAACCTGTTCCCGAAATTGCCGAAAAATTAGCAGAAGTCGAAGTGGATTTTATCGCTGAAGATTTCCCGAGAATCATGGCTTCAATGCAGGGAGGTGCTAACCGAATTAAGCAGATCGTGCTGTCTTTAAGAAACTTTTCGAGACTCGATGAAAAAGATATCAAATTAACAGATATTCATGAAGGGCTAGAGAGCACGTTGGTGATTTTACAGCACCGATTGCAGTCACATCGAAAAGGTAGGGAAATTCAAGTTATTAAAAATTACGGCGCACTGCCAAAAATCCAGTGTTATCCGGCGCAATTAAACCAGGTATTTATGAATTTGCTGTTGAACGCGATCGACGCTGTGGAAGAGTCATTAGTCATCACTCATTCGTCATTAGCAAACAATATTTCAACAGTTACAAATGATGCTGGACAAATGTTTGAGAAAAATCCTCAGATTCGCATTAGCACTGAAATGAATAGAGACAATCAAGTGTGCGTGCGGATTGCTGACAGCGGGCCCGGTATCCCTCCAGAGGTGCAGTCAAGGATGTTTGACCCGTTTTTTACTACAAAGCCGATCGGTAGCGGCACTGGTTTGGGATTGTCGATTAGTTACCAAATTATTCAAGACACCCACGGCGGTAAGTTGCGGTGTCATTCAGAGGTGGGGCGGGGAACAGAATTTGCGATCGAACTGCCGATTTCGCAAAAAGTGAAAAGTAAAACCTTTTATTAAGGTTAATTGACGGCAAATAATATCAAACCCTGACATTTGATCCGATATTTAATGGGAACCATCTGTGGTCTAGTTTGATCTTATCTTAATCGTGATAGAATTAAAAGCTACTTTTTTCGCTGCTAGACGTTGCACTCTTTCTCTGGGGAGTGAATTTGACAGTTGATTTCATACATATTATCTCAACTCGCGTCTGTAGCATCTACTACATTTTAACTGAATTATGACTGACTCAATTCGCTTCCTGATGTGTGCTCCCGACCACTACGATGTCGATTACGTGATTAATCCTTGGATGGAGGGTAACGTACATAAATCATCGCGCGATCGCGCTGTCGAACAGTGGGAAAAACTCTATCACGTCCTCAAAGACAACGCGATTGTAGACTTAGTGCCGCCCGAAAAAGGCTGGCCGGATATGGTTTTCACCGCCAACGCTGGCTTACTTTTAGGCAATACCTTCGTCCTCAGCCGTTTCTATCACAAAGAACGCCAAGGCGAAGAGCCCTATTTCAAAGCATGGTTTGAAAGCAAGGGTTTCACCGTGCACGAACTCCCGAAAGACTTGCCCTTTGAGGGCGCAGGTGATGCTTTGCTCGATCGCGAAGGACGCTGGTTGTGGGCTGGATACGGCTTCCGTTCCGAACTCGACTCGCACCCATTACTAGCAAACTGGCTGAACATAGAAGTGCTGTCGCTGCGTTTAGTAGACGAACGTTTTTATCACTTAGATACCTGTTTTTGTCCGCTCACAGGTGGCTATTTGCTCTACTATCCAGCAGCATTTGACTCCTACTCGAACCGCTTAATTGAAATGCGAGTTGCGCCGGAAAAACGCATCGCCATTGAAGAAGCAGATGCCGCGAACTTTGCTTGCAATGCTGTCAATATTGACAAAGTTGTGGTAATGAACAAGGTCAGCGAAGGCTTGAAAACGCGCATCACTGAAGCGGGTTTCAAAGTCATTGAAACGCCGATGAGCGAATTTTTGAAAGCGGGTGGCGCGTGCAAGTGTTTGACGCTGCGGGTGAATGAACCTGTGCAAGAAGATCGATCGGCAAACGTGATGGTAGAAAGCCGCACAATTCGCATGGCCGGTCACTTGCTCGATGCGGGTTTAATCAGCCGCGCTTTAGACTTAATTATCGAAAACGGCGGCAGTTTCCAAGTGCTGAATTTCAATTTAGGAGAGCAGCGCCAAAGCACATCATCTGCGGATGTTAAAGTTTCGGCACCTTCCCACGATGTGATGGAAGAAATCATGGGATTGCTGATTGATTTGGGTGCAGTTCCACCACCGGAAGATATTTGCGACGCTATTTTAGAAGATGTTGTGCAGGATGGCGTCGGCCCGGATGACTTTTATGTTAGTACGATTTATCCCACGGAAGTGCGGGTAAGTGGCCAGTGGGTGAGAGCGCGAAATCAGCGGATGGACGGCGCAGTTGCGATTACTGAAACTGCCGAAGGCCCGGTGGCTACGTGCAAATTGTTGCGCGATTTAAAAATAGGTGAAAAAGTCGTTGTGGATGTTGTCGGTATCCGCACTATCCGCAAAACAGAATCGCGAGAACAGCGCAATTCTCAAGAATTCAGCTTTATGTCCGGTAGCGTTTCTAGTGAGCGCCGCGTAGAATTGGTGGTGGAACAAGTAGCGTGGGAATTGCGCCAAATTCGCGATCGCGGAGGCAAAGTTGTAGTTACGGCGGGGCCTGTTGTCATCCACACGGGCGGTGGCGAACATTTAGCGCATTTGATTCGCGAAGGTTATGTACAAGCATTGTTGGGTGGAAATGCGATCGCAGTTCACGACATGGAACAATCGAGCATGGGAACTTCTTTGGGAGTTGACATGAAACGTGGCGTTGCTGTGCGCGGCGGACACCGCCACCACTTGAAAATGATTAACACCACGCGGCGTTATGGAAGTATTGCTAAAGTCGTTGAAGCAGGCGTGATTACCAGCGGTGTGATGTACGAATGTGTGAAGCACAATATACCGTTTTCGCTGGCTGGTTCGATCCGCGATGATGGGCCGCTTCCTGACACGCAAATGGATATGGTTAAGGCTCAAGAAGAGTATACTGAGCTGTTACGGGGCGCGGATATGGTGTTAATGCTGTCGTCTATGCTGCACTCGATCGGTGTGGGAAATATGACTCCGGC
>JBDTEI010000014.1:0-5237 GCA_039922675.1 Microcoleus sp. | reverse complement strand
TGGTATTTACAAACAGCATAAGCTGTTTTGCAGTTAAATTGTGTGTCAAAAATTAATCAGACTCTTGTGGGATGGCTTTGAGCATCGTCCCGAATATGCAATTTAAATAAGCAACAGCTTATCGGTCTCTTGCCAATAACTAATAAGTCCTGAACAATACTAATAACTAACAACTAACCGTCAGTATATTGATAAAGAACAACAGTCAACTGTTAACTGTTAACAGTTAACAGTTAACAGACAACAGACTAAGGACTAATGATTAATGACTAATGACTGTTCTTTGTTTTCCGTCGAAAATCTGCGAGTAGCTTATCCTCAGCGGCGGGGCCAATCCGGTTGGGCCGTTGATGGGGTTTCTCTGACGCTGGAACCTGGGGAAAAACTGGGATTGGTTGGGGAGTCAGGATGCGGTAAGTCAACTTTGGGAAGGGCGGCGATGCGGTTGTTGCCGGATTCGACGCTGGTTGAGGGGCGAGTTGGTTTTGCGGGAGAGTCGGTGTTTGAGATGAATGCTTCGCGGCTGAGACGGTTTCGGGGCGAAGCTGTGGCGTTGATTTTTCAAGATCCGATGACTCGTCTCGATCCTTTGATGACTGTCGGGGAACACTGCATCGAGACTTTGCAAGCTCACAGACCTAATTTGAATCGCAAGCAGGCTAAGCAACGGGCGATCGAGATTTTGGAAGCTGTGAAAATTCCCGCCTCTCGCTGGTCACAATTTCCCCACGAATTTAGCGGCGGAATGCGGCAAAGAGTAGCGATTGCTTTGGCTCTTTTGCTCGATCCGAAGTTAATTGTGGCGGACGAACCGACTACAAGTTTGGATGTAACTGTCGCCGCCCAGATTATGCAGGAATTAACTAGACTTTGCGCGGAACGGGGAACGGCTATTTTGCTGATTTCTCACGATTTGGCGATGGTGGCTGAGTATTGCGATCGCATTGCGGTGATGTACGGTGGCAAAGTCGTGGAAACTGGGCCGGTGCTGGATGTTTTTGAACGGCCGCAGCATGAATATACTCGCTCGCTCCTCAAAGCAGCTTTGCACATTCAGAAGGAAGAAGGAAGAGGGAAGAGGGAAGAAGGAAGAGGGGAGAAGGAAAATTCTCAGGTTAAGTCCGAGTCAAATTCGCCTCTTTTGACTGTGACTAATTTGCAGCAGCACTACAGTTTAGAAAGCAATTTATTAGACCAATTATTTTCGAGGAATAGGCAGGTAATTAAAGCCGTAGACGGCGTTAGTTTAGAGCTAGAACGGGGGGAAATCCTCGGGCTGGTAGGGGAGTCCGGCTGCGGAAAAAGCACATTATCTCGCACAATTTTGCGGCTAATTCCCCCGACGGGTGGGAAAGTTGAATTTCAAGGCATAGATATCACTGCCCTGAGTGGCGATGCTGTGAGGAAACACCGCCGCCAAATGCAAATGGTATTTCAAGATCCCCACGCTTGCTTGAATCCGATGATGACAGTGGGGCAAAGTATTGCTGACCCTTTGTTTATTCACAAATTAGCTAAGGGAGAGGAAGCTAAAAAACAAGTAATCCAAATGTTAGAGCGGGTGGGTTTGACTCCTGGGGAGGATTTCTTTCGCCGCTATCCGGGGGAATTGTCAGGAGGACAACAGCAGCGGGTTTCTATCGCCCGAGCTTTGATTACTCGGCCGCAACTGATTATTTGCGACGAACCTGTGAGTATGCTGGATGCGAGCGTGCAGACTCAAGTTTTGGAGCTGATGCTGGAGTTGAAGCAGGAATTTAATTTGACTTATCTGTTTATTACTCACGATTTGTGGGTGGCGAGGTTTTTTTGCGATCGCATTGCAGTAATGAATGCGGGAAAAATTGTGGAAATTGGCAAGACTCGGGAGATTTTTACTAATCCGCAGCACCCTTATACTCAGCAGTTATTGCACGCCGCTCCTTTACTGGCAAGAACTCAATAAAAATGTATAAAATTGGGGCAATCTGATATCAGCCAGGAACTTCTAGGTAGATTTCGGAAATTTCTGATTAAATTGGTTAAAGTGAAGGGATAGTTTTCAAATCATCCCACGGACACCAATCACTATATGGTAAAATCTGACCTAGGCAGTTTTGCGGTGGAATCCGAATCCTCACTCGCAATCGCAGAGGATGAGGACACCGAGACCGATCGTCCGACGGTAAGTAGATCGTCAGCATACAACAGTTGGTCTGCCGACGATCCCGTGGGAGCTTTGTTCAAAGAAATGGCTCGCTATCCTCTACTGAGTGCCACCGAAGAGGTGGAGTTGGCGCGCCGCGTTCAAGAATTGGTAGCCCTTCAGGAACTAGAACAGCGTTTGCAGCAGGAATTAGACAGAGTGCCAACAAAGGCTGAACTCGCGGCGGCTTTGGGGGTGAGCGAAACTCAACTGCAACAACTTCGCCACCAGTGTCAGTCGGCGAAACGGAAAATGATCAGCTCGAATTTGCGCTTGGTAGTTTCCATTGCTAAACGCTATCTCAATCGGGGCGTGCCTTTTCTCGATTTAATTCAGGAAGGAGCTTTGGGTTTGAATCGAGCCGCCGAAAAGTTCGATCCCGAGAAGGGTTACAAGTTTTCTACCTATGCCTATTGGTGGATTCGCCAAGGAATTACCCGCACAATTGCCAATCAAGGGCGGACGATTCGCTTGCCGGTTCACATTGTCGAACAGTTAAATAAACTCAAAAGAGTTTATCGGGATTTGAGGCGTTCTCTTCAACGCAATCCCACTGAACTTGAACTTGCTAAAGAAATGGAAGTTACTTCCGAACAGCTTCGTTATCTCCAGCAAGTACGTCGGCAATCTCTGTCTCTCAACCACCGCATCGGCACGGAAGAAAGTTCGGAACTTTTGGATGTGATTGAAGATAGCGCGACGCAATCTCCAGAATCTCAGATGAATGAGATGATGATGCGCCAAGATATTTTGGAGGTGTTGGATAGTATTTTGACTGAGCGCGAAAAAGAGATTGTTGCTATGCGCTATGGTTTGATCACTGGCGAACCTTACACTTTAGAAGAGGTTAGCAGTTTGTTCAATTTGTCCCGCGAACGAGTCCGTCAAATTCAAAATAAGGCAATGCGGAAGCTGCGCCGCCCTCAAGTTACGGAACGATTGAAGGGCTGGTTGAAATAAGCTAAAAAGCATTGAGTTTGCATTTAGAAAAGTCTTAAAATTCTTGTGGGTGGGCTTCTCCCCACCCTAAACGTGCAGATTCAAGGTGGAAAAGCTTAATTGAAAATTAGATAATGTTGAAAAAATATTGAGACAAAAAAAGTCTTGGATGGAGTGAAACTCGGGGTTGCTTGTCTGGTTATTGAAAAATCTAGGTGCGTCACTATGAGGTTGTCGATATATTTTTGGGATTTTTAATGGCGATGCACCTACAAATAATGACTAAGGAGTAATGAGTAATGAGTAATGACTACTGACTTCTGTTATATTTAATTGTTGATTGTCGCTTACTACTGATTGATTTATGTCTGATGAGGTGATTTTGCGTCCTGCTACCCGCGCTGATGTGCCGGTGTTGTTTGATTTGATTAAGGCTTTAGCTGAGTACGAAAAGTTATCTCACGCCGTTACTGGTAATGCGGTTGATTTGGAAAATCATTTGTTTGGCGATCGCCCTTTTGCTGAAGCAATTCTAGCAGAATGCGAAGATCGGATCGTAGGCTGGGCGCTGTTTTTTTACAATTATTCTACTTTTTTGACTCAGCCGGGAATTTATTTGGAGGATTTGTTTGTGCTTCCTGAGTTTCGCGGGCGGGGAATTGGTAAGTCTTTGATTGTTTATTTGGCGCGGTTGACAGTGGAAAGGGGCTGCGGGCGTTTGGAGTGGAGTGTGTTGGATTGGAATGAATTGGCGATCGGATTTTACAAGGGTATCGGTGCTGATGTGATGCCCGACTGGCGGATTTGCCGGGTTGCGGGGGAGTCTTTGACGAGTTTGGCCACGCAATAAGACTCGGCGATTGAAATCGCTCCTTGTCAAACGAAGTCCGCCTCCGCCGACTAAGATCAGACTCGGCGATTGAAATCGCTCCTTGTCAAACGAAGTCCGCCTCCGCCGACTAAGAAATCAAGTAAATAATTGGCAAAAATATAGGAAAATTTAAATGACAGTAGATTTTGATTGAGAGAGTAGATCGTGATTATTTGGGTAAACGAGCAAATCGATCCGTCGGGCATTCTTTATTCCTGCATTGCTTGTTGCGACGAGACTCAAGCGCAGGAATGCCACCAATCTTTTGAGCAGAATTTGACGGCAGAGCAAAAACAGCAGGGCTGGGTTGCTACATTGCGAACTGTTAGTTCTTGGGATGATGTGCCTGTTAATGCTTTGAAATTGAATTGATGAGTGAAAGTTAATCAGCAGATTTAGTCTCGCCGTGTTTCGAGTCTAGGAAAACGGCAGGAAAACACAGCACATCTGTTCGGAAAATGCAAAATAAGTCGTTAGCGGAGCTCGCCTCTACGGGGGCGAGTTCTGCTAACGACTTATTCGGATTTCTCAAACGGGTTTTAGCCTTAATATTAATAGATAGAGGCATTTCAGATTGTCAAGTTAAGTTTTTATGATTGAGACATTATTTCACGCTTATACGCCTCTCGTTATTTGGACGGGCTTGGGACTGCTGATATTTCGGTACATCCCAGTTGATTTTCCTAAGTTACTAAGCCGCTTTCTTTACTGGATTGGGATACCGCTGCAAATTGCTGTTTTAGCCCGTCAAAGCGATTTTTCCGGTGCTGTGGGATTCACACCGGCGATCGCCATATTCGTATTATTTGTCAGTACCTGTTTAGCTTGGTTAACTTGGGTGTTATTACGGCGGCTGAGTGCGGCCCACGTCAACAAGCCATATTTTGACGGCAAACATTCTCTAATTAATTTATTTCTATTAAACATAAATTCCCTGACGCGATCGAGCCAAGGCAGTTTTATCCTAGCTGCCATGTTAGGCAATACCGGCTTTGTGGGATTAGCAATCACCCCTGCTATCATCAGCAGCGATAACAACAACTGGGCAGTCTTGTACAGCGTCACCAACAACGTGATCGGCAGCTACGGATTCGGTGTATTTCTTGCTAGCTATTTCGGACATTCTGATGACAAAAATCACTGGTGGATTCAGCTTCGGGACGTGCTAACAGTTCCCGCCCTGTGGGCATTTATTATTGGTTTTTTTACTAAAAGTATCCCCCTGCCTGAGACAGTAGAATC
>JBDTEI010000013.1:0-5706 GCA_039922675.1 Microcoleus sp. | reverse complement strand
CTAAACCATCCTTCGTCTTCAAATTAGTAAAAACAAAAGGTTTCTCCCCGCGCATTTTTTTAGCATCCCGTTCCATCACGCCCAAATCTGCTCCCACAAAAGGCGCGAGGTCTATTTTATTAATTACCAATAAATCCGACTTAGTAATTCCCGGCCCGCCCTTGCGCGGAATTTTATCACCCGCAGCCACATCGATTACATAAATTGTCAAATCTACCAACTCCGGGCTAAAAGTTGCCGCCAAATTGTCACCGCCGCTTTCGACAAACACTAAATCTAAATCAGTAAATTTTTGTTCTAACTCTTCTATAGCTACCAAGTTGATCGAAGCATCTTCCCGAATAGCTGTGTGGGGACAGCCGCCTGTTTCTACGCCCAAAATACGATCGCTCTCCAAAGCTTGACTCCGAACCAAAAACTGTGCATCTTCCTGAGTATAGATATCATTAGTCACCACAGCAATCTGGTACTGTTGACGCAGCGACTTGCACAAAGCATCAAGCAAAGCAGTTTTCCCCGAACCAACCGGGCCAGCAATTCCTACACGAAAAGCACTCATAATTATTTGGGTAATTGGGCATAGGGCATCGGGCATTGGGCATAGTTTCTTTTTCTTGCTTCTTCCTTCTTGCTTCTTCCTTCTTGCTTCTTCCTTCCAATTTTCAACTCCGAAACAACCGACTGTACTGAGTTTCATGGGCCATGCTAGCCAGTCCCAATCCCCAACTGCAACTACCGAGGTCATCATCTTCTAATTGTAAAACTTCCCGCGCCGTAGAGTTAATTTGATAATGCAAATCTAATAGCAACTGCTGGCCCGCAGTTTGACCCAAAGGAATCAGTTTCACGCCCGCACTCGCCAAATTTGCAGCCCAACTGTACAGATATCCTACCACGGCCGCTTCCTCTTCAATCTGCCAACAGGCCGCCGCTATCCCAAAGCCGATCGCAAAATTGCACGGATTGCCGCCAACTTCCACCAAATCTTTTACAATAGTTGTTAAACCAGAAACAACTGGCGATTCCCTGCGGGATAGCTTCGCTTCACGCAAATCCAGCAACAACCGCGTCAAAGTCCGTCCCATCTGCCAACTTTGCAAGCGCAACTCTTCAGTTTCCTTAGCAGCAGTCGCCCAAGCATTCCAGTAACTCAAAGCCCTCAAATCCCCAATCTGTGCCGCCCTCAAAGCCCGTATCGCCACAGCAGCTTCTACTCGCACCGCCCCGAATTCCAGCGAATTTTCTAACCAATTCCTCAAACTAATCTCGCTGTCGATCGCACCCGCTTCTACCAGACTTTCGATTCCCTCAGAATAACTATAAGCTCCCACAGGTGCAAAAGCTAGCTGCAACAAACATAAAAGTTGATTGTTCACGGTTGATATTTGTTATTTGTTATTTGTTATTTGTTATTTGTTATTTGTTGGTTTCAAGGCCCAATTCCCCATTCCCCATTTCCCATTTCTAATGGTTTTGTCCGTAAGCCCCAGTTTCCGGCTGAAACGGTACAATTTCCTCTATTACTTCCAAACCCATTTTTTCCAGCATTCCCTGCAAAACAGAGTCAGGAGAAAGTCTTAAATAATTCTCAGCAACTTCTAAAGCTACGTGACGGTTTCCTAAATGATAAGCCGCCCGCAGCAGTAACAGCTTAGTCGAGGCTCTTGCTGTGATTACCGATTCGGGTTTTGCACTTACCTGTACCAAACAGCTACCATCTTCCGACTGCAATAAATCTCGATCGCGCAACACCGTACCTCTTGGCAAACTCAGGTGCAGTTTTTCCCCACCTTCTGTCTGGAATTGGTGGCGGCTGCGAGTGCGATCGTCCGCTGTCATCGGTAAACTAAAGCTGACAACAGCATCGGGATTTGCCGGCAAATGTTTTGTAAAAGTTAGCATTTATCTATTCTATTCCTCAAAAAAATTCATTTTACATCTAGCTTTTAAGGAATATTGTTTTTATTTTTAATTGCGATTTACAGCCAGTGGCAAAATTGTCCTCTCTCTAAACCGCTCCCGTTCTTGCATACCAGCTTTAGAGCCTTTTGTCAAGCACTTTTTGACAGACGATCGCCCTTTTTTCAAAAATTATTGCATACCGTCCAGCAACTCTAAACAATAGAACGGGAGAGGAAGAAAGACTCAAACGCATCTATTTTATTGATTCCCACTTTGTTGCAACCGCAGCAGCTCGGCTTGAATTCGCTGTTTGACTTCCGGATCTCGTTGCTGCTGCAAAGTGAGCTGGTTGAAGCGACTAACTGTCAAACCATTGGTTTCGATAACTTTTTTTGCTTGTTGGCAGTAATTCACCGCGATGCCGCGGACACCTCCCGACAGCCTGTTAATTTCCTGAGTTTCGTTGCATACAACTCTGGGAACCGAGCCTCCAGCCATTCCTTTAATTTCGTTATAAGCTTCCACTCGTCTGGGTTCTATGGCCAACACAGCGCGAGCGTAGCTAGTAATTTCCTGGTTGCTAATATCTTGAGCTTGGGCTGCTGCTCCGAAAACGAGGCTTGATGATTGTCCGTACAAACCGGGCGCCCACCCGCTAGCCAAAGCTGCTGCGGAAATGATGCCTGCGAACAACGATTGCCGCAGCATCCGATTTAGGCGAAATTTAGAGTTGTTGGTTAAGGTGTTCATGGTCGTCGGTGATTGCTTGCGTGTAGATAAAAATGACACAGCGCCAGAGGCTCAATCTTTTTGAATAATGTAGCGACTAAAAAGTTCCTGCCGTTAGTGACAATCTTGAATTCAAGCACGAGGATTTGCTAGTTGCTAGGGCGATTAACGCTCGGCATAGGTACGCTTCACGACTTTTTAGCAAATTCGATAATTTTATCCATTGTAACATTTTTAGGAAGTTGACTAAACACAAACTTTAGACGGTAATAAAAATTACAGAGCGTTCCCGAAGTGCCTCTAGAAATAATTCTCCAAGCCCAAACATTAAATAATTCTAAAAGTCCTTGACAAATTACTCGAACCAATAATTCCAATTAAGGTGCGATCGCCTGCCAGTCAAGGTCAGAGGATTTGAGATTTTCCATTTTTCGATTTGAGATTTGGGAATTACTTATGACATAAAAGTTTGGATAGCCAGCCTACCGCTGCTTTCTTTTATTCTGGTGTCAAATTCATGAGCAATCGCACTCATCAATTCCCTTGATGATTTAATGTTAAGCTGTGGCCCATTTGTCGATCGAGAAAATCCCCTGCTAGTGAAAGCGCACTCAGTACCCCAGAACCCAAACCAACGTCGATTTTACTACCCGAAGACAGAGGCAGCATTCGGGAACTAGACATTAGAATAGTTCTGTCAAAACGCGCGCTATCTGTTATGGGCATTCACCGACAGGCCTTCGATGCGAGCCCCGCTTCCTCAAGTTTCGGGCTGGGAAAACTTGTCTCGGACTTACCCAGAAACCTGGCTTTTTTCCGAAATATCGTTACAGCCGCCGGCCAGACTAGAAAAACCCGGATGCCCTGAACTTTTGTGCATCAGTTTTCTTGTTATCTAGATCGCACCTCGCGAAATTTTGCAAGCGTTTTTGCAGCAACTTAACAATTATTAATTACCGATTGTCATGAAAGCTCAAAAAGAAATCTGGCGCGTTATCCTCGCAGTAGCTATCAGTACCGTAGGCGTGTTGCACTTTGCAGTACCCGCACCCTTTATCCGAATCATGCCGCCCCAGCTTCCTTACCCGGAAGCCTTGGTTTATATCAGCGGTTTTTTCGAGATTTTGGGCGGGATTGGGCTGTTAGTTCCTCCTGTTAGCAGAGCGGCAGCGTGGGGATTAATTGCCTTGTTTATTGCCGTGTTTCCAGCTAATATCAATCAGGCCGTCAACAGCATACCCATAGAAGGGATTCCCCACAACCCATTATTGTATTGGTTCAGGCTGCCTTTTCAAGCCGTTTTGATTGCTTGGGCCTGGGTTTATACCAAACCAGACGAAGGTAAACCACGGGCTTCTATAATTCCAGATACGACAAAAAACGCCCAATGAAGCAGTTCGACTACTCTTTGGATTTTAAGAACACCGACTTTCGGCAGCACCCGGAACTTTATCGGGTGGGGAAAGGAGAACAAGGAGTGCTGTTGGTGGAACCCTACAAAGGAGAAATTTTGCCTTTCTGGAGATTTAAGACTCCTGAAATTGCCAGGGAGTCCAGCAGCAAAATTTACTCATTATTTTTAGAGTATCTCGATCGCGAAGATTTTGTAGGAGCGGACATGGCGCGCAAGTTCTTGCAGATGGGGTATACTCGATCGCGCCGCTACGCCAACCACAAAAGCGGCCGAAAATACAAGCACAACCCTCAGAAAATGGAGTCTGTTGCAGAGCAAACCGCAGCTCGTCAAGATATTTTACCCATAGAAGCAGATCCGGTGAAAGCAGAATCCGCCGCCATTTTTAAAGACAAATGGATGCTGGCAAAAACCAATGAGAAATATCTCCAGCTTTTAGCCAGACACCGGCAGATGTACGAATCTTCTTGATGCAAGTCTGAGGATTGATATACACTTACAAAAACTCAGAACTCGCAATTTATATAATTTTCTCAAAATTATGCAACTGTAGGCCCGCGCTCTCAACCCATATCCAGTCAATCATTCTCAAATCTCAAATCTCAAATGGTATTAGCCCCTAGGGCAGCAGTGGAGTTGTGCTTGCCTATCTGGGGGCTGTAGCGATGTGCGCGGTGCTACTATTTACTCTTCATCTTCTTCTATTTGCCACTGCCGCCAAATTTCAAAGGCATTAAAGCCCCTGTATTGCAGGTAGTTCAAGACTTTGCCCTTGGTTTTGGGATCTACTTTACTCCAAGTATCGATCTTGTATTTCCGCATGACTTTGGCTTTTAATTCGGCGAGTTTTTCGGCTTCCGAGTCTAGATTTTCGGCAATTTCTTCTTCCCAGACTTGCTCGAACAAATCGCTAGTAATTCCTTTTTGCAGGCACTTGCGCTTGATGGCCGACTTCCCGTATTTGCCTACAGCAGAGGCGATCGAGTTTGCCACCAAGCGAGTGTCAGACTGATAGCCCCGGTCTTGAATTTGCGCGATCGCCTCCAATATTTCCTCATTGCCAAAACCTTTCTCTTGCCCCTTTTTGCGAAGTTCAGAGGCACTGTAATCTTTGCGGGACAAGAGAAAATAGAAATAGTCAAGACAGCTCATCAGTTAAATCGAAGGGTGACGCGCAAATACTTGTGTAGCGAATATGAAATCCAGTCGCCTTGCTATCGGCAGACTGCATCGCTATATTCTCTATTCTTCTGTATCCTCCTCTTCTTCCACTTCCACATCCGGTCTGTCCACATCGATCTGAATCAAGCGAATGTGCTTGTATCCGAGTTTAATTTCAAACTCGTCACCCGGTTTTAATCCCATTTCTTGGGTATAATTTGCCCCGATCACGATCGAGCCATTCTTGTGAACGCTAGCGCGATAACTCGCTTCTCGTCCGCGTCCGTCTGCTTTCGACTTCTCCAGCTCAATTCCCTTAGCAGCTAACACTGCATCGTAAAACTCAGCCAAGTTAATCCGAGTTTCTCCACTTTTGCTGACGGTGAAGTAGCCGCAAAGCTTTGCAAGTTCTCTGCGCGGCAAATCGCTGCCTTTGATTTTTTGAAGCAGACCTTTTCCTGTTAAGGGTGCTGTAGCTGTTTCTGCCATTGACCGTACCT
>JBDTEI010000012.1:0-9286 GCA_039922675.1 Microcoleus sp. | reverse complement strand
TATCTGTTTTTTGGGTAGTTTGGGAGGCGGCCCAGCTCGCTCGCGATCGGAGTTACCGAGGGAGGTAATGGCGATGACTTTGGGGTTTTTGAATTGAGCGGCCAATTCTGCATTTCCCGGTTCGTAGGGGATATCGCGAATGATATCCAGACCAATAGCGGTGGGTTCTAGACGCGCTATGGAGGCGATCGCCTGAGCTAAAACGCGATCGGAAAGTGGCCATTTCTTAAAAGCATGAATGTCTTGTTCTGTGATGGTGACTACCAGCAACCTCGGATCGACACCTGGATCGGGGCGCAACTGCACCATCAAGTCGAAAGCCTTTAATTCCAATGGCTGCAACCAGCCTAAATGTCGCACTCCTAATAGAGTTCCCGTCACGATAAGCCAGGTAATGGCAAGAGGTTGCAAGTCAGCGAAGGGAAAGGAATAAGTTAATTTTTTCCAACTCCCAAGTTTCTTCCCCAATTGATGATGAAATCTGTTAAAAAAATTGGGCATAATAATTTTTGTGAGAATCTTCCGGCTCTCCTGAGTTGATTGTGGATGCGGTATCACGCACAACTGTTCGCGATTCTGTGATGCCCTCGGAGTCAGGATATGCGGTTTGCTTATCACTACAAACTCACGAGAACCAATCTTCCTTGAGATATCT
The DNA here is from genome assembly GCA_039922675.1 of Microcoleus sp. Classification (GTDB taxonomy): domain Bacteria; phylum Cyanobacteriota; class Cyanobacteriia; order Cyanobacteriales; family Microcoleaceae; genus Microcoleus. The sequence continues at coordinate 8,631 of JBDTEI010000012.1, read as the reverse complement.
GCGCCGGCTTTTGTAGTGCGAGCACGTATAGCTCGCTTTCAGTTATACAAGCCCGTGGGAGCTTTCGAGCAGCTCGCACGCACTCCTAAAAAACGCTTTTTACACTCGGAATAGATGCTCCCGTCTGCTACACCTTAACTTGTGACTAATCCCGATTACGATGCCCAATTATTAATTTTCCTGTGCTGTTTTGGCGATCGCACTTAGTTGTAATCCCTGCGGATAACTGTTTTCTTCTTTGCTACGCTTGATGTCGGCTTCGGAAATCTTGGGTTTGAGGTATTTTGCCAAAACTCTCACCACGTCGCCCCGATCGATCGTCCCTACGACTGAACCAATGGGCGAGAGAACGATGATTCGCGGTAGTTGGCGAGCTTCCATGCTGTTAATTACTTCTGCAATGGATGCTTTTTCTGATACTGTGGGGGTTTTTTCCAGGGGTTGCAAAATGTTGTGCAAAGTCTGAATTGGCCACTGACTGCGTTCTGTGAAGCGAATATCGTCGATCGACACTAAGCCTAAATCGCGCCCGTTGGTCGCAGCAATGTAAAATGGAAACGGATTGACTTCTAACAAATAGCGATCGGCAAATTCTCGCAAAGTCAAATTTGCATCTACCACTCGAAACTCGCGGCTCATCGCATCGGCGGCATTAGTTTTGATCACGGCTTCTTGCAACGAAGTAAAGCGGCTGTAGGCGTTAGCATTCCGAATCCCAAACCAGCCGATCAGCGCAATCCACAAACCGCCGTACTCGCGCGCTAACAAACATAAACTTACACCGAAAGCAACGGCCAACCAACCTAAAACTTGTCCGGTTTTTGCCGCCCAGCGCACGCCGGCAAATCGAGAGCCGGTGATTTTCCAAATTGCTGCTTTTAAAACTTGTCCTCCGTCCAAAGGCAGGCCAGGAATTAAATTAAATAATCCCAAAACGAGATTGATGACTGCTACCTTTTCTGTAATAATTTCCAACAAACTTGTCTGGGGTAAAACTTGAGAACCCAAACCGAGGATTAAAAACAGCGCGAAGCTGACGAGTGGGCCGGCAATCGCTACTTGAAAAGCTTGACCGGGAGTTTTTGATTCCGACTCGATCGATGCAACTCCGCCAAATAAGAATAGGGTAATAGAATTAACTTTAATGCCTTGCGACATTGCTGCCAAGCTGTGTCCGAGTTCGTGCAACAGTACGGAAGCAAACAGCAGCAAAGCTATTGCTAACCCGGCACTCCAGGAAAGCGCAGGCCCCCACAAGCTGTAACTGCTGGCATATTCGGTGGTTGCGAGGGCTAAAATTATAAACCACGAATAATCTATCAGTAGTGGGATGCCAAATAAAGAGCCGATTCGCCAACCTGTCTGCATGAAATTTTCCTGGGAAAGGAGAGGAAGAAAGAGTTTTCATTATATCTTTTCTTCCCCTTGCCTTTGTCTTTCCCCTGATTTCTAAAGAACTCCGGCGTTACCCAGGCCCAAGATTACTCCAGCCCCGAGCAAGTGGCCGAAGCTGGTTGTGGCCAGCAATTCAGGGATACCGAAGCCTTTGAACATTCCAGGGACTGCAACGGGTAAAGCTGGGCCCTTGCCTCGGTTTTGCTTGTTGATGCCGTAGTAGCCGATCGCGATCGCCACCAAATTGCATATAATCATTGTCAGTCCTACCATTGGCGACCACTCCGGCGTTGAGGGAGCGGTAGCTTGTACGGCTAACAGCAAAGATGAGTTAATCATGTTTTTATGCTCCTGATTTCACAGATTAATTGAGCTACAAAATTATAAAAAGCATTTTGCATTAAACTAAGATTTGTTTTAATAGTTAACAATTCGTTGATATTTTGATACAAAGAAAGGAACGGAGGAGGAGGAGTGCGGGTTAAAATTTGCGGAATTACTAAATTAGACCAGGGAATGGCGATCGCCCGTTTGGGAGCCCAAGCTTTGGGGTTTATCTGCGTGCCGGCTTCTCCCCGCTATGTCAGCCCTGAAACAATTCGCCTCATTGTTGAGCAGTTGCCGGAAAATGTCGATCGCATCGGCGTGTTTGCAAATACCACAATAGAAAATATCTGTCAAGTAACGGCAGAGTCAAATTTAAGTGGGGTGCAGTTGCACGGAGATGAAACAGCGGAATATTGCGATCGGCTGCGCGAGTTTTTGCCGGGAATTGAAATTATCAAAGCTTTGAGAGTTAAGACTCCTGAAACTTTAGCAACCGCTGCTATTTACGCTGTTCGTGTCGATACTTTACTGTTGGATGCTTACCATCTGGATCAACTCGGCGGTACTGGTCTGACGATCGACTGGATGATGTTAGCAGAGTTTAAACCACCTTGTCCTTGGCTGCTGGCGGGCGGTTTAACACCGGACAATGTTTTAAGGGCAATTGATAGTGCCAAGGGCAATAAATTCAGCGGTGTTGACCTTTCTAGTGGCTTGGAAATAGCGCCGGGAGATAAAGATTTGACCAAAGTGGCTCAGTTGTTCGATCGATTAAAAGCTTTAAAATAAACAGTCCCGAACGCATCACAAAATTATTGCAGGTTTGGAATACGCACCGAGAGCCAGATAAAAAAATGCCTCTTCTCTCTTTCTTCTTGCTTCTTCCCGGGGACTTACTGATACAGCGTATCACCCACGCTTTTTCAACTATTCCAGATTTCACCGATTGGCTGGTTGCAGCTATGATCGTGCTAGTTTACACTTTGATCGCACTTCCCATCGGTTTTTGGTCGGGATTTCTCAAAGTAGATGTGCAAACCTCCAAGCCTATAATTGCGGGAGTGCTCGCGGGCTGTTTTTTAAGTCCTGGGATTACTGAGGAAGTATTGTTCCGCGTGTTAATGCTGCCGCACCCCTTCGAGAATGCTTCTGGCTTAATGCTGTGGTTTTCGGGATGCTTGAGTTTGGTGCTGTTTGTAGTTTACCACCCGCTGAACGCGCTGACTTTTTATCCTGTTGGTCGATCGACCTTTATGAATCCCGTGTTTTTACTGCTGGCTGCTGTTTTGGGGGTAGCGTGCTCCATCGCATACCTGCTCTTCGGTTCCATCTGGCCTGCGGTGGCGATTCACTGGCTCGCAGTGACAGCTTGGCTACTGCTATTGGGCGGTTACAGGAGGCTGTATGGTTAAATGTACAAAGTCCAGCATCACTATATTGTCGGGAGGAACTCAATCGTGGGTATCATAGGAGCGATCATAGGTTTTTTGGCAGGGATAGCAGTTGCTTACTGGTTAGTCGAAAAGCGGTTGCAAAAGCAAAAGCAAGAACACTCGCAGCAAACTCGCAGAATAGCTCAGGATATAGAACTAGCTCAGATATCTCGGATGCAACAAACTACCGAATCTCAGCAGGGAGAAGGGGAAGATAGGCACAGAAAAGCTAGTGTAGAACACGAAAGTTTACTTAGACAAGTTACAACCCAATACGAAAATCAGCTCCAACAAGTTGCGGCTCAATACGAAAATCGGCTCCAACAAGTTCTAGCAGAACGCGATCGGCTCCAACAAGTTGCTGGCGCACACGAGCATCAGCTCCGACAAATCAGCCAGGAATTAGAAGCTGCTCATAATGCTAGACAGCAGGAAAGTCTGCAATCTTTGCAAGCAGAACACGAACATCATTTACTCACAGTTTCTGACGAATTGCATCACAATTATCAAGCTCAAATCGAAGAACATTTGCAAAACCTGCAAAATCAACACGAAATTCGATTGAGACAAACTACCGAGGAATATGAGAACCGCGAAGTTGAAATGCACTTAAATATGCAGGCTTTGCAAGAGCAATACGAGAGTCAGTTGCAAGCGGCTAACGAGCAGTTGCAAGCTCACCAAGCTCAGATGCAAGCTACTATCAGGCCTTTACAAAAGCAGTACGAGAGTCAGGTACAACAACAAGAAATCTCAGAGCAGCAGTTCAGTCAGTTAAATCAAACAGAAGTTGGAGAAAATTTACAACAACAAGAAGTTTGGCAAGAACAGTCAAGTGAGTTAAATCAAACAGAAGTTGAACAAGAGCTAAATTACACAGATTTTTCTGAACCAGAATCAATTGATTTACATCAACCAGAAGTCGGACAAGATATTCAAGTTTTCAGACAAGCACCAAGCTATTCATCGGTGGCGCAGTTGATGGGATGTGTTCAAAGTCAGGACACAGAAACCCGCAAGTTTGCAGCGTCTGCTTTAGGTAATATGGGTGCTGCTAATGCTTTGAGAACTGACGGTCAGCGAGCAATAGAAACCTTGGGAAAATTAGCTCAAGATTTTCACCCGGAGGTGCGCGAAGCTGCTGTGGAAGCACTAGCACTGATTAAGTCTGAAAAAGTTATTCCGCTGTTGCAAAAAGCTTTGCGAGATACAGATAGCAGTGTGGCTAAATCGGCAAGTGCTGCGCTGAATAAGTTTAAGTTTTATCCTCGCACTCCGGCGGTAAAACCGAAAACTATTGATGTGAAAAAAACCAAGGATTAAGCAGTTACGAGCATAAAATATAGCAATTCTCTATTGCCTAAAACACCGTAGGGACACCAAAATAGACCTATTGCAAAAATCCAAAAACACCCTGAAACCATCTGCGTCAATCGGTGTTGCATCTGCCCGATATCTGCGGTTGCTCTATGACTCGAAGATTTTTGCAAGAGGTCTAATGTTGTGTCCTTAATTTTGTGTGTTTGCCAAGGTTCTGTATTGCTCTCTCTTTCGATTAATACCACAAACATCATATACAGCAATACGTTTGGGATAAGAGAGTCCTGATGTATCCGCTCAATAAATTGGGGGAAATAGCTCACTGACGAGCTTCAAACATCGCAAAATAGTTCCCAATACCCCGATTTATTGAGCAGATACCGTCAACTATCAACCCTTCGATTTGCTTCGGCTCCCTTCAGCTTCGCTCAGAGCAAGACGGGGTTAGTGAGCGTAGTCTAACTACAGCACAAGTCGCTCAGAGCAAGCTGTCAACTATTTAAAACCGCTGCTTTGTACCGAGTATAAATTTGATGTCGCCGGCATCGCTAACACCCACATCTAAGCGAATTAATCCAACGGACGATCGCACCCTGACACCCAACCCAACAGCCGCCCCAGTCCCCGGTTTATCCCTCACCGAAGCCGGTTTTCCCAACACGCTGTCACCCGTGCCCAAATCCGAGGCAAAATCAACAAATATCACACCGCCCACATCCCTGCCGACAGGAAACCGATACTCGCCGGAAGCTAAAAAATAACTCCGGCCGCTACCAATCTCCCCACCGTCGTAACCCCGCACAGAATCGCGGCCGCCAAGGCGAAACGCTTCCGTCGGCGACAAATCTCCAATTACCGTCCCCCCTTGCAAATTAAAAGCCAACATTTCTGGCAAGGTTTCGGACTTGCTGATGCCGAGCAAAGTTACTGGTACATATTGTATATAATTTCCCAGCAGGCGGTTGCTCACAATGTTACCTCGCCCTAGAGGTATCGACTGCTCGGTACTGAGGCTGAGAATCGAGCCGCTGGTAGGGTTGAAGGGATTGTTTCGCCGATCGCGCACCGCGCCAAAAGAAACAGTGTATAAGTCGTCAACGCCCGAACCGCTAAATGTGAGAGGATTGCCGAGTTCGTCGCGGCGGGCAATATTTAAGTTGCGATCGCGCGTGCTGATATTGGTATAATTCAGTCCTAAAGTTCCGCGCCAATCGCCCAAAGGTCGCGTAACAGCAAGATTTCCGCCCATCCGAATTTCCCGAACTCGATCGCCGTTGGGCAAATTAATATCTTTGTCGAAAATTTCCGAGATTCTGCGATCGCCAAAAGCTCTCACACTGTATCCCAAACGGTCATCGGCGGCAACGTAAGGGCTGACAAACTCGACATTGTACTGGATACCTCGGAGGCTGGGTTCAAGTTCCACCGACAGCCGCTGCGGGTTGGTACCGAAAGTGCGATCGGTATACGAAAGAGGAACAGCAACACCAACATCATCACTCAGAGTAACACTCGCACCAAAAGAACGAGCCGCTCGCTCTTCGACATTATAAATTACATTAATATCCGTCCCAAGTTCTTCAGTAGAAACCGTCACCTTGTCAAACAATCCCAACTGCTGCAACTGTTGCAAATCCGATCGTACAACTTGCTGGCTGTAATTATCCCCCGCCTTAAGTTTGAGCTCACCTCTGATAAAATCTTCCGAAATTCTGCCCTGAATTGGATTCCCTTTTTTATCAACTGCTTCCCCTCTGGAATTAACAAAGCGAATTTTCACCTCAGCCACGTAAACGCCCTCAGCATTTCTCGCTTGACTGATTGGTAGAGTACCGTCTAACTGTTGCGCCTTGCGGTTGACTGGTTCGGTTTCGGGTTTGGTGGCGATCGTCCCCGGAGTTTGTAACACAGATGTAAAATCTTTATGGCGATCGGACTTGACTGAGGGCGATCGAACTTCTGGAGCAACTGCAATCTCATCAGATGTTGGCAAATCCCGCAAAATTGGAATCACCTCATCCTCCTCCCTCTGCGCCCTCTGCGCCTCTGCGGTTCCTTCTCTAACCTCCACCTCAGCCGGTGCGACTGTCGGATCGATCGCCCGCGCCGCCAAATCCCCACCAGCCACCGCCGCCAAAGTCAAAAATGCAATAATCGGAATTCGCATAAACATAAAACTAAAGCATACTCAACGCATATTACCCAAAACCGGTCGTGATGCCTAATCCCAAACCTGGATTTAAGATCCCTCTATTCTTCAACCCGCGTCGGCGGGTTTTGTCTGTGTAGACGCGGTTTCAACCGCCGTCTCAACCGCCGTCTCAACCGCCGTCTCAACCGCCGTCTCAACCGTCTCAACCGCCGTCTCAACCGCCAAAAGAAACCCGGTATTTTTGAAGATACCGGGTTTCTGTGATGCGCTGAAAATTGGCCAAAAGTCGATCGCGGGCGATCGTCAAATTGGGGAAACCAAAAATTTATTTATAGAAATTGTCTAGAAACACGCTTCTCAAAATGAGCCTGAGTCTGCTGCAACAGTTGTTCGCGACTGTCCTTAGCGGTAGTAATGGTAGGGAGCAAATTGCGAGCTTGTAAAGTCATGTGAAGCTGTAGGTGTGCTACGTACTCACTGACATCTTCGCGCACGGAGCAAGCTGGGTAACGTTTTAAAGTAGAGTTCAAAGTGTTCTCCTGCTTTGATTTTGCAGTAGTTTCAATAATATTAGACAGTATCACGGTCTACATCTAATTGCCTACTCCGCAATGAAGTTTAACCTTTGGGAGGCTGTTTTGTTACAATTGTTTACATATAATATTGCTTAAACAAGTAAATCTACCTGATAAAAGGTAAAATATCGATCGCTAAAAAGCCTGCTGTGTATGTCTTCTTCCTTCTTCCCTCTTCCCTCTGTCCTAGATAACTAAAGCCCTCTTCCTTCTTCCCTCTTCCCTCTTCCCTCTTCCTTCTACTTATCAGGAGTCGATCGCCCGTGCAGTCAATAGCAGTAGCACACAAGCACACAGTAACCACATTTGTCAATAGCAGCAGCCAAACAGCCGCCTACCTCGACATCGGAAGCGGCCCACCGTTATTGATGCTGCACGGTTTCTTCGGAGAAAAGACTTGCTGGCTGCCATTAATTGAAATATTGCAATCTCAGTTTCGGTGCATCAGTTTAGATATGTTAGGTTTTGGAGAATCCAGCAAACCACAAATCCAGTACGACGTAGCCGTAGAAGTTGCCTTTGTGCGACAAGTTATAGAACAACTCAACATCGAACCCTGCGGCATCATCGGCCATTCTTTTGGCGGTTGGGTAGCCTCTGCATACGCCCTCAAATATCCTAATTCCCTCAGCAGTTTAATATTAGCAGCACCCGCAGGAATCCGGGACGACAGTTTTTGCGGTCAATACGATGCTTTGCGGCCGCTGTTGTGGCAAACCCCAGCAGTTGATTGGGCCTTGCAGTTAGCCAAACCTTTGGCTCGTCTAGCAGGAAAAAGTGACAAATTGCAGGAAATTTCCGGGTGGCGGCGCGAGTTAAGATCTCAACCAGTAGCCAGGTCATTTTTGATCGGCCGGATGCGGCCGGAAGACGCAGTTGATACAGTAGAAAAAGAAATTCACAAATTACAAATTCCTACCTTAGTCATCGCAGCTATGGACGACGAAACAATTCCTCTGTGGCATTGTGAAACCTACGCCAACGAGATACCGGGGGCAGAATTAGCAATTATTCCCAACGCAACTCACGGGTTGCCGCAAACTCAAGCTCAACTCATGGCGAAGTTGATCCGGAAATTTTTGGATAATTAAGAAAACCTTTGCCAAAAGCCGAATTCTAAAAACTGTGATAGACAATCAATTAAAAATAATTGTATTTTAGGATACTACTTCAATAGAAAATACCAAATATATTGGTAGTATTGTATATTGTTTTTTTATGTCTATCACATCTTGTGTCAGCACGAAATACAGACAGTTAGTAGATTCTGAGGTATTAGGAATGGGAGTGCTGAGCAACTACTTTAATCTGGAAGAAATTACGACAGCCAGAAAAGTTAGTGCTGCGGTAATTAACATCAGCGGCCGCCAGCGAATGCTTTCCCAGCGATCGGCTTTTTTTTGCATGAGGTTAGTTTGCTCTCAGAATG
>JBDTEI010000011.1:0-20256 GCA_039922675.1 Microcoleus sp. | reverse complement strand
TTTCGATTCTTCAACTTGCTTCAAACTGCCCAACGGTGCCAATCGTTCTCCCGATGTCTCTTGGATAAAACAAGCAAGATGGGATGCGCTTACTACCGAACAAAAACAAAAATTTCCTCCCATCGCCCCCGATTTTGTTTTAGAGTTAATGTCGCCAACTGACAGTCTAAAAGATACTCAAGACAAAATGCAAGAATACATGAATAACCAAGTAAAATTAGGCTGGTTAATCAACCGCAAAATGCGCCGAGTTGAAATCTACCGCCAAGGACAAGAAATAGAAATTCTGGAATGTCCGAGAGAACTTTCAGGAGAAGACATTTTGCCCGGTTTCGTGCTAAACTTGCAAGCAGTCTGGGCGTAAGACGATTTTGGATTTTGGATTTTAGATTTTAGATTGGGAATGATTGACTGGATGGGAATTTGGAGATTCCCTACAGTTACATTGTTTAGGAAAAATGGTATAACTAGACATCCTGGATCGATCAGCGTTCATCTGCGGTTAAAAGAAAATAAATATCATGGAAATGAATACAGAAACAACTACAACCACAGGCTTAACTGCCGAACAGCATAAACAGAAAATGCAGCGCCGACAAGAAGTTCAGGCGCAGCGAATTGCTAATGCTGCGGAAGACAAAGGCTTAATTATTGTCAATACGGGTAACGGTAAAGGCAAAACTACGGCTGCTTTGGGCATGGTTTTGCGATCGCTCGGTCATGGATACCGCGTCGCCATAGTACAATTTATCAAAGGAGCTTGGGAACCGGCAGAGAAAGCCGTTTTTGAACTCTGGGAAAATCAGCTAGAATTTCATGCAATGGGTGAAGGTTTTACCTGGGATACGCAAGACCGCGATCGAGATATCGCAACAGCTCAAAAAGCCTGGGAAAAAGCTGTAACTTTTATCTGCAATCCCGAATTTAAATTAGTGCTTTTAGATGAAGTCAATATAGCATTAAAGCTGGGTTATTTGCAAGTCGAGCAAGTGCTCGCAGGCTTAGACCAAAAACCAGAAGACTCTCATGTTATCCTAACAGGTCGCGGCGCGCCACCCGAATTAATTGAACGCGCCGACTTGGTGACGGAAATGACTTTAATTAAGCATCCATTTCGAGAACAAGGCATTAAAGCTCAAGCAGGTATTGAGTATTAATCTTGATGGTTAGATTTTCAATTGTTTTAAGAATTGCAAATCTTGCCATGCTTGGATGAGATTGCCTTGCATCAAAGCCGCTAAACCGTTTAAAATTCTAATTTCCGGTAGGTTGGGGTTGAGGGCGAGGGCTGGTTTTAATGCCATTTCCGCAGCTTTTGGATGCCAGCCGTAAAGCTGGACGAAAGCGAGATAAGCATAAGCATAGGGGTTTTGAGAGTCGAGTTGGGTAACTTTTTCTAAAGCGGCGATCGCACTTTCGACATTCTGCTGCAATACCCGAGAAAATGCCAAAGCATAAGCCAATTCAACATTATTGGGTTCCTGCCTTAGCCGATATGCTAACGCTTGTTCCGCTTGCACGGTATAGTCTTGAGTTGGATCGTACTGATTGATGCGCCCAATCTGCTGGAACACGGGTTCTAAACCGGGCAATCCTTTAGGTAAATTAACCGCCATCTCGCGCAATTGAGTTACCAAATCTAATTCTGGTAGATCCTCGTTTCCAGGGAAAGTCTCGGCGATTTTGAACTTTTTCTCATATTCGTTCCCGGTTCGAGTCTGGGAAGCAATAACTACAGGCTCTGCGTCGATTTTAATTGTTACCTGCGGCACGTTAATCGGATAAGTTTCGCCGGTTTTGCGATTCAGATAAGTCCCTTGCAGATTGTAACTTCCCGGTGCAATATTAGCAGGAGTTAGCATCGCCGTGCGATCGACAACTCGGAATCCCACAGCAAATTTATCGGCTTCCAGCATCCCCGGATGCAAAGTCCCCTGGGCGATCGCGCGATCGTGTAAAATCCTGAAAGTCTGTCCCGGTGGAATATCACCAGACTGCTGATTTTGCCACGTTAGCAACACTAAACCAGACTGCAACTGCTGCCAAGGCCCAGACCAAATATAAGTAACCGGCAGCGCCACACCGGGAACAGGTTTTGCCAGGACAGTCACTTGTTCTAATTGTACTTGCGATCGCGCTTCATGCAGCGGCTGTATTTCCACCGGGTGCGATCGCTTGCGATAAAGATTCAAATTAGTATTATCAGGCAAAACCCAACTTTTTTGCAACTGAAACTTGCCGCCTGTTTCAATCGCGGCCACCGCTGCATTTTGAGCTTTTTTGATATTTTCGCGAATTGAACCTTGCGGGCCAGTCTTGCTTAAAAACCAAGAAAGCGATCGCACGTCTTGCGGCACTTCTTTTATATTCGTTGCCACCTGCCGCCCGTAAACCTGAAAATCCGCTAGTGCACCGTAATAATTCAAATTATGCTGGTTAATTTCCGGCGTAGAAGGTAATACGCCTAAAGTCGATTGCAAATAAGGTTCGGTATCGATAATCTCGGCAATTACTTCTTGGTGCGGCCACTCTTTCCCCAAGTAAGGATAGCTAGAATTGCCAGGACTAAAAACTTGAACTAAGCTATTTCCAAAACTACCTCCCAGCGGCCAGATATGAAACAGCATCATCAGTATTGCCAAGCCAATTGTACCCCAGCGAATTTGCTTTCCCCAACGCTGCGGCCACAACGTTAAACAGTAGGCTAAAAAGATTGCGACTACTGGCAAATAAGGTATCACATATCGGTCGTCTTTATTAAGATTCAGCGAATTAATCAAATAAGCTCCCACCCAAAATACCGCCAGCCACCGACAGGAGTTAAGGTGCAAGATTGACCGACTATCCGCTTTATTTCGCCAATAATACAGTATAAATCCCACTAAGGGAATCAGTAACAGAGGCCAAGAAACGTGTTCGGGTAAGTGATTCCAGTAATAAATCCAAGCGTCGATCGTATTCAGACCCGGATCTCCTTCGGCGATCGCAGAATCGATCGTTGCCCGTTTGGCCCCGGTCAAAATTAACAGCCAATTGGTTTTTGCCCACGGCCCAAACACCGCCGTAGACAGTAACAAAGCACCAGCTAATTGAGCTAATCTTCCCCAAGCTTTTTGCCGCACTGCACCAACCGTTAACCACAGAATCGGCGTAAACAAAAATAATACAGTAGTGTGTTTAACTAATATTGATAAACCCAGAGAAATCCCAAAGGCGATCGCCCAAAAGAAAGAAGAGGGGGAGAGGGGGAGAGGGGGAGATTGGGATAGTGTTCCTTCTTCTTTCTTCCCTCTTCCTTCTTCTTTCTTCCCTCTTCCTTCTTCCTTCTTCCTTCTTCCTTCTTCCTTCCACATTGTCAAACAATAGAAACAAAAAGTAATGGCAGCAGTGACGGGGAAATCAAGTAAAAATTGCAGGCGAAACCGATAAAGCCCCGGTAACAAAACGCAAATTGCAGCAGCCCACAAACCAACTTGCCGATTAAATAATTTGGTGCCCAAATTGTAGACTGAGGCGAGCAGAATTGCACTAAATAATAAATGAACTAGGGTTGCCCGATCGCCCCCAGTACCAAAAATATCCAGAAACGGCACCGTTAAAATGTACACCAAGGGCGGAATTTTGGTCGAAAGCAGCCAGAAGTTTGTCCACCACTCGCCGGAAAACCATTGAGGATGCTGCAACGCCTGCAAGTAATTCAGCGTGCTAGTGAGGTATTCTGCTTGATCCCAGGCGGGTACAGATCGATCGACTGCAAACCAGAGGCGATCGCTAATTGCCCCCAGCAGCCAAATTATGCCCAAGACAAGGAGACTTTTGCCTCGGCTGTCCCGATGTTGCTCTGTCATTGCGATTTTTGAATTTTAGGCGTGCAGCTTTTAGCTTACAGGCAGGCGGTTCCGGGCGCTCTAAAAAATATTTTGAAAAAGTGCTTGCTAAATTCTGTATGTGTCTGCTAAGATAGTAAAGCGAAAAAAAAACAAGCCGAGATAGCTCAGTTGGTAGAGCAGTGGACTGAAAATCCACGTGTCCGGAGTTCAAATCTCCGTCTTGGCATCGCAAAACCCTCACATTGTTGAGGGTTTTTTTTAAAGAAAAATGCGGGTCAACATGAAGCGATCGCGCCTTATTTTTGAGTTAGAAATTTCGCTAATTCGGGAATTTCACCAGCGCGCTGCCACTCGGCTTCACCCAGCCTCACTTTGGTGCGATCGGTAATCTGCTGCACATCTCGCAACTGTCGCTTAGTATAAGGCCCCTCGGCTTTACCGCTGCGGAATACGTACCACTGAGCCTGCTGTGACTTAGGCTTTTTAGTTGCTGACGAGGGTTTTCTGACAGGCCTCATCCGAGCATCGCCTAACTCGGCTGCTAGCTGGTTGAGTTCGACTTCAACCGGATCGGGAGCAGGTAAATTACGATTGGGCGATCGCTTTTTGGCTGAGGGCTCGCCGCTGGCAATTTCTACTTCACGACGCCAACCCCAGAAATGCCACTGTGCCACCCAAACTAGCGCCACGGCAGATCCTAACATCTCTTCTCCTGTTTCTGACCATTTTGACGGCTCTCCAAACAACCTGAGCGCGATCGCACCGACTACGATCGCCACCAGATTTAAATAAATTAGGTAGGTAGTATCATTAGCGGCTAAATGCCAACTGGTTGTATGCCGCACAAAAGATTGGCTGGCTGCTGTTTTGTTGTGTTTCCAAGCTGTTCGAGCTTGAATCCGACTGTAACCAGGAGCGCCCGCAGGCCACCACCTCGCTGCCCAATTAACTAAATGCGCTGACCAATATTGCAAAGCTGCATATCCGACTATGCCGCTCAGAAACACAGAAATAACTAACAGAAAGGTTGTTAGCGGCAGTAGTTGTTTTGGTACGATTTCGGCCGTGGCAACAGTTAACAGAAAAAACGGAGTACCGGTTAGTGTTGGAACTAACAGGAGTTCAAATATTTTTAGTAGATTTGCATAGAAAATCCATAGGAATTTGAGAAGAATTTTCAGCAGCTTGGCAAAGCGGAAGTGATATAAGTAAGCAGATGCGATCGTAGTTCCTACAATTAAAGCAACCAGCGCGCCCGAAGGTTCCCTGATTGGCAGCATCAAAAGGGCGATCGCGGGAATTCCCATCATGATTGCAGCCGGCAGCATCAGAAATGCGATAATCCCTTCCCTCCAATGCAGCCAAGCCGATACTGTTACTGTGGGCTGCTGGTTATGGCGGCGGATTTCCACCCACTCGGCAACTTTAGCTAGGCCCCAATGGTAGAAAGCAAATAACGGTATCTGGCACAACCAAGCAAATGCGATCGCGCCTTCAGAATCAGAACTTCTGATGATGTGCCAGTACGCTGTGCTAAATCTGTAATAGTAATAGTAATATCCAGGCAGCAGAAAGGAAACAATCAACCAAAAACCGCTGCTTAAAGCAAAACCTCTTGCCCATAATGCAGGATGGGGGAGGAACTTTGGCCAGTTATTCATGATGGGGGCAATTGGACGGAATATCAATATTCTCCCACTAAACTTGAACTCTAGCAATTGCTTTAGTGTTCAGACAAAGCATTGGCTCATCCCTGAACATCTCGCGCCAGGGGAAACTTTTCTTGCAATTGTTCGATCGCACTCTCTAACGGAATTTCCGGCTCTTCTGTACTTACCGCTGCTCAAATGTTAGTTAAGTGTTGATAAAAATTGTGCCAGCAGAATAAATCATGCACAAGTTAATGACAAATATTCTAGATTTACCCGGTGTCATAGTAGAATATTACGGCGTTGCTTAATCAGGGTATAAAATAAATAATTAAAAAATCCAGAAGCTTTGTAGACGCTGGTTTTTATGAATTGCATATTTAGCATTTCATACCGTAAATCAGCAACGCCAAATTTTATTCATCAAGGCGCAGCACTTATGAGTTTAGACAGAACTTCCTACCTTTTTCGCTCAATTATCGGCTTCAGCAAGCTAGCCTCGCGACATTGCCGATGAGTGCTCAGCCATCGCTTAACTTAAGCTCCAAAGTTCTATTTAATACCAATCTATAAAATAGTTAAAATTGCTAAATTGCTGCAATTGCCAACTCTAGAATAAAGACAAATGTGCTTCTTATAGTTCCTTTTTTCTCAAAAAAATATCAACTAAATTAGCCGCAATATCGCAGTAATTAACCCTAATTTAAAATTCGATCGCTTGGCTGCAAACCCAGAGCCACAATTGCTGTAGTACCGGAAAACATAAATGGATGCAAAACAATTTCGTTTAAATTAGACCTCTTGCAAAAATCCGAAAATACCCTGAAACCATCTGCGTCAATCAGTGTTGCATCTGCCCGATATCTGCGGTTGCTCTATGACTCGAAGATTTTTGCAAGACATCTATTAGATGTAGACTTGATGATTCGATCGACGATATCAGTCAAGCTCATGAAATATTAGAGAGTTATTTTGTTGACAAAGTACAATATTTATAGTAAGTGAGTTCAGAAATCTTGTCAAACTGATCTCGATCGGGCAATCACCCTGCCGGAAACAAAAGGTTACAATCAAAAATAGATTCTATTTCCATAACTATACTGTTTATAGCTTGAAATTCTCAGTGCCAAATAACCACACCTCAACTCAATCCTTTCAATTTGACTCAATTGACAGCGCCCTCGTAGACCTGAAAGCAGGTCGGATGCTGGTAGTAGTCGATGACGAAAACCGCGAAAACGAAGGCGACGTGATTTGTGCCGCCCAATTTGCCACCCCTGACAACATCAATTTCATGGCCGTTCACGCTAGGGGTTTGATTTGTCTGGCCTTGAGCGGCGAAAGGCTCGATCGGCTGGAACTGCCCCTCATGGTCAGCAAAAACACCGACAACAACCAAACCGCCTTCACCGTCAGCATCGATGCAGTCAACGGCGTCAGTACCGGCATCTCCGCCGAAGACAGGGCCCGCACCATCCAGGTAGCAATCCACCCGGACACCAAACCTCAAGACTTGCGCCGTCCCGGTCACATTTTCCCGCTGCGGGCGATCGACGGTGGCGTCCTCAAACGCGCCGGCCACACCGAAGCCTCCGTTGACCTCGCCAGACTCGCCGGCCTCTATCCCAGCGGCGTGATCTGCGAAATCCAAAACCCCGACGGTTCGATGGCGAGGTTGCCGGAATTAATCGAGTACGGTAAAACCCACAACCTCAAAATCATCAGCATTGCTGACTTAATTAGCTACCGTCTGGAGCACGATCGATTTGTGCGCCGCGAAACCGTCGCCAAATTGCCCACAGAATTTGGCAATTTCATGATTTATGGCTACCGCGACACTCAAGACAATTCAGAACACGTTGCGATTGTCAAGGGCGACCCCGCAGAATTTAAGGACAAACCCGTGATGGTGCGAGTGCATTCGGAATGTCTGACCGGCGATGCTTTGGGTTCGCTGCGCTGCGACTGTCGGATGCAGCTACAAGCGGCACTGAAAATGATCGAAAATGTCGGTTCTGGCATCGTAGTTTACTTGCGCCAAGAAGGTAGGGGCATTGGATTGGTCAATAAACTAAAAGCTTACTCGCTGCAAGATTTGGGATACGATACCGTAGAAGCTAACGAACGGTTGGGCTTTCCCGCTGACTTGCGGAACTACGGCGTCGGAGCACAAATGCTCAACGATTTGGGAGTAAAAAAAATTCGCTTGATTACCAACAACCCGCGCAAAATTGCCGGTTTGAAAGGTTACGGCATTGAAGTAGCCGATCGCGTTCCCTTACTAATTGAAGCCACAGATTACAACTCGATCTATCTGGCAACAAAAGCCGAAAAACTTGGTCATCTGCTGCTACAAACTTATTTAGTCACAGTGGCAATTCAGTGGAACGAAGCGAAGGAAGAAGGAAGAAGGAAGAGGGAAGAAGGAAGAGGGAAGAGGGAAGAAGGAAAAGAGGAAGATTCAGCCATCCAAAATCGGTACGAACACCTCGAAAAACTGCGGCATTTGGCAGCTAGCCAAGATTTGCTGCTGAAAGAAGAAGCGCGGCCGGTGGGAATAGCTTTGTTTGGAGAAGGCTCCCTGATCGTTCATCTAGGCTTCGATCAAGCCGGACTCGCGGCTCCCGACTGGTATTCGGACGCAAATCATCCTTACGTCAAGGCGATCGCCCAAATTCTCGACTCGATCAGCACAGATCCCGACTTGCAAAAATTAGAATTCATGGTTTCCTCCGGCGGCGATCCGCTCAAAACCCTGCAAGTCCAGCTCGATCGCGAAAGCTTCCCCCTCGGACAAGTCGCGTCCGCCTGTGCGAAGCTTCAACCTCAAAAAATCTATAGTTTTTCCCCTATTCCCGATTCTGCCCTCGGAATGTCAAGCTAGGGTCAAGAATAGAAAGGGCAAATCGACATGGAAATGAACGTTGGTGACTTTCTGCACCGGCTCGACCTCAGGGGACAAGCGCTTAAAGGCACCAACCTCGGCGGTGCGGAACTCCGGGGAGCCAACCTCAGAGGCACCGACCTCCGAGAAACCAACCTCAAAGGCGCTAATCTCAGGTATGCAGACCTGATCGAAGCAGATATGACCGGCGCCAATCTCAGCGGGGCTGATTTAGCGGAGTCATTTCTGAATTTAGCCAACCTGACGAGAAGTGATTTGAGCGGTGCTGTGCTCCGAGAAGCTACTCTGGTAGGAGCCGAACTCACGGGAGCCAACCTCAAAGGCGCAAGTTTGATCAAGGCTAATTTAGTAGGAGCAAATCTCCAAGAAGCTAACTTAACCAGAGCCAACCTCAGCGGAGCCGATTTGCGCGGTTCTCAAATGACCGACGCCATTTTAGACAAAGCCGTCTACAGCAACCGCACAATCTTTCCCGACGATATTGACCCAGGCGCCAAGGGAGCAATTTTGCTAGCTCCCAATGCGTCGCTCCCTGGGTTAAATCTGGCTATGGTGGATCTGACCGGAGCCGATTTAAAAGGAGCCGATTTGCGGCGGACAAACTTATACAAAGCTATTTTATTTGGAGCGAAACTCGATCGGGCAAACTTAGCAGGAGCCAACCTCAGCGCAGCGGACTTGAGGGAAGCCAGTCTCAGCGGCGTCATTTTAGAAAAAGCTGTTTACAGCAACCAAACATTGTTTTCAGAAGGCATTGACCTCCGTCTAGGCGGAGCTTATTTAATTGCTCCCAATGTATCGCTCCAAGGGGTGAACTTAACCGGAGCCGACTTAAACGGATCAGATTTAAGCGGAGCTAATTTGAGCGGTTCTAACTTAAGTTCAGTCAATCTCAAAAATGTAGACCTCAGCAGAGCCAGCTTAAAAAAAGCTTATCTCAAAGGTGCAAACTTGGAGGGAACAGATTTGAGAGGAGCCGATTTGAGCGGCGCAATTTTGCACCAAGTAAACTTGAGTTCTTCTGACCTCCGGGGTGTAGACTTAACAAGGGCCGACCTCAGCGGCGCTAATTTGAGCGATGCCGATTTGAGGGAAACAGATTTCACCGGAGCTACTTTGCTGTTCGCTAACTTAAGTGGGGCCGACTTGAGAGGTGTAGACTTGACAAAAGCTGACCTCAGCGGCGCTAAGTTAAACGAAGCAGACCTCAGAAAAGCAGATTTGATGAGAGTAAATTTGGAGGGAGCAGATTTAACTGAGGTAGACTTGAGCGATGCTCATTTATTCCGAGTTAATCTCAGAGGTGCTAACCTGAAAGGTGCAAACCTCAAAGGCGCAAGTTTGAAAGGTGTATCTTTGACCGATGCTTATTTGAGCGAAACAGATTTGACAGATGTAGACCTGAGTCCGAGTTTCTTTGAACTGCCACTAGAATCGGAATGGTAATTGGCAGTTGACAGTTGACTGTTGGCAGTTGACTGTTGGCATTTGCTAGTTGCTAATAATTGCCGAATAACAAATAAACGAATAACAAATAAACGAATAACAACTGACAACTGACAACTAATCAACTGACAACTAATTAACTGACAAATGACTAATGACAAACCGTTAGGCTCTGTTATTCAAGGTTCCCTGAGCAAGGGATTAGAAGTGCGATTGCACGCCGACGTTTCGGTGGAAGATATGAGGGTGGGGAAATTTCTAGTAGTGCGCGGGGTACGATCGCACTTTTTCTGTATGCTCACCGACGTGTCCCTCGGAACATCCAGCGCTCGCATTTTATCCAACCCTCCCAATCCCAACGACGATTTTCTCCTAGCAGTGCTCGCCGGTAGCAGCACCTACGGTACGATCGAGCTTGCGCCCATGTTGATGCTGACTGCGGAAAAAGAAAAATCTCAAGCAATCTTCAATCCAACAGGTAACGGAGTCCCCGATAAAAAGTTGGCATTAGGAAATTTGGGTTCTTTTGAGCCGCAAAGTGGGGCAGATATGGAGTTGCTGCCGGTTAAAACTATTCCCAGCCACTTTTCCCAGGTGTTTGATGCCAAAGAAACCGATTTTAGGGCAGTTTTTGGCTGGGAAGATGACCCCTATCGCCGCAATTTTGCGATCGGCAAACCGATTGACATGGACGTGGCTGTGTGCTTGGACTTAGACCGATTTGTGGAACGCAGCAACGGAGTTTTTGGCAAGTCGGGAACCGGAAAATCTTTTCTGACGCGCTTGCTGCTGTCGGGCATTATTCGTAAGCAAGCTGCTGTTAATCTAATTTTTGATATGCACTCGGAGTACGGGTGGGAAGCTGTTTCCGAAGGAAAACAATTTAGCACTGTTAAAGGTTTGCGGCAATTGTTTCCTGATAAAATTCAGATTTATACCCTCGATCCAGAGTCTACAAAACGCCGGGGAGTCCGCGACGCTCAAGAGTTGTTTTTGAGTTTCGAGGAAATTGAAGTGGAAGATATCTCGCTGGTGCAGCGGGAGTTGAATTTGTCGGAAGCTAGTATCGAAAATGCAATTATTTTGCGCAATGAGTTGGGTAAGGGTTGGATTAACAAGTTGCTGGAAATGACCAACGAAGATATTCAAATGTTTTGCGAAGAAAAGCGAGGAAATAAATCTTCGATTATGGCTTTGCAGCGCAAATTAGAGCGTTTGAATGATTTAAAATACATTCGCAAACGCTGTCCAAAAAATTATGTAACAGAAGTTTTGCAGTGTTTGGATAGTGGCAAAAATGTAGTAATTGAGTTTGGTTCGCACTCGGATTTGCTGTCGTATATGTTAGCAGCAAATGTGATTACTCGCCGCATTCACGCATCTTATGTGCGGAAAGCTGAGAAGTTTTTGCAGAGTAAAAATCCGTGCGATCGCCCGCAGCCGTTGGTGATTACCATTGAGGAAGCCCACCGCTTTCTCGATCCGGCGATCGTGCGATCGACTATTTTCGGTACAATCGCCCGCGAAATGCGAAAATACTTCGTAACCCTGCTAATTGTAGACCAGCGTCCCTCCGGTATCGACGGCGAGGTGATGTCGCAAGTCGGCACGCGGATCACAGCCTTGCTAAACGACGATAAAGACATCGATGCTATCTTTACGGGCGTTTCAGGAGGGCAGAGTTTGCGATCGGTTTTGGCCAAACTCGACTCTAAACAGCAAGCATTAGTTTTGGGGCACGCCGTACCGATGCCGGTAGTTGTGCAGACTCGTCCCTACGACGAGCAATTCTACAAAGAAATCGGAGATATTGACTGGCAAGAAATGCCCGATGAACAAGTGTTCGCGGAGGCAGAATCTGCTAAAATGGATCTGGGATTTTAGATTAATAATTGCTATATTAATTGCAGGAATTACATGAATTTTACTGTAAATTAATCCTTGCCAAAAATCTTGTCTAGCTGGAAATGAGAGAAATACCTGGTTTTTGGGTGAGTTATGAATTAGAAAGTGCGACGATCGATAGTAAAATAAAATTAGCCCTCATCCAGCAACCCAGGATATTTCCCCCATCATACCTTAGACCCTCACTTCACAAAATTTAAGATCAATAAAATTTAGGCATTTAAGGCAACTTGTAAGGGTTTGAACTTTTTCAGCAGCTAGGAGTCGGAAAGCCCGATCGTCTCTAACTTTATGGGAACCCAAAATTCGAGTTTAAGTTATATTGATCGCTGGCGGCACTCTCGACTGTCACAATCGGTTTTCAGGGATTTTTGCCAATTATCTATGTAGTTTTTGATACGAAAAACGGTTGCTTCGTGGCGATCGCAATTTGGAAATTCCCGTTCAAATTCGCAGTTTGACAATTCTCGGTGCGGCAAGTGGCATACAATATAATTCAAGCCAGTTGAAGTGCAAGTATCAAAAAAAACACTCGCTTCGATAAGCAGGAGTAATCAATGTACGGTTTAGTTAACAAAGCGATCGAAGAAATGGTTTGTTCTCGCTTCGGAGAAGAGACTTGGGAAACCATCAAAGAGAAAGCGGATGTAGAGATTGACGTTTTCATGACAATGGATGCTTATCCAGACGATCTGACTCACCGCCTGGTACATTCGGCAAGCGAAGTGCTAGGAATGAGCGCCGATGATATTTTACAGGCTTTCGGCGAATACTGGGTAATCTATACCGCCTCTGAAGGCTACGCCCAAATCCTCGATATGGCGGGAGATAACCTGCCAGATTTTCTGGCAAACCTCGACAACCTCCACGCCCGCGTAGGGTTGAATTTTCCCCAGCTTCAACCGCCTTCGTTTCAGTGTACTGAACACTCAAAAAATAGCATGGAACTGCACTATTGCTCTCACAGGCAAGGGTTTGCTCCAATGGTGAAGGGGCTGTTGAAAGGTTTGGCGTGCCGATTCCAAACAGAGATAGAGATCGAGCAAACAAGCGATCGAACTCACGGAGCAGATCGAGACGTGTTCTCCATCCACTGCAAATCTAGCTAAAGCTATTATGGTTTCCCCTGCATTCAGTTCTCCTCCTCTGATATTTGCAAAAGCTTTTCCATTTCATTTAGCATTCCGGAGATGGGAGACTGAAATTGTGCATTTGGGAGATGTTTTAGCTCGGATCTGCCCCGAATTATCTTTAGGAAGTTCGCTCAAGGAACACTTTCGGATCGAACGGCCGAACGTTCCTCTAGAATTTGACGCCATTCGACAGCAGTCTCGCTCGATCTTCCTTCTAGAATCACTGCACAGTAAAATGCTGCTCAAAGGGCAGATGGTTGCGACCCAAAATCCCGAAGTAATCTTTTTTCTCGGTTCCCCTTGGATCGCAGACTTAGCAGATCTCGCCCCGCTGGGGCTCACGATTAACGATTTCGCCCTTCACGATCGGGTAGTTGACTTGCTTTTTTTGTTGCAAGCACAGAAAACTGCTTTAGCTGATGCTAAAAAACTCACTGAGAAATTAACCAAACAGCGAGCTCAATTGCGCGTGGCACTACAGGAAGCAGAACAGGCGGCGAATGCTGTGGCCCAAAACCAACAACTCAAGAAAACTCTGCAAGAATTGCAGCAAACCCAAGCGCAACTGATTCAAAGCGCCAAAATGTCGAGCCTCGGTGAACTTGTTGCGGGTGTAGCTCATGAAATCAACAATCCCGTCAATTTTATTGTAGGCAACCTCGACTACGCCCGGGACAACATTCAACAGTTGCTGAAACTGATAGAACTCTATCAAAAATACAATCCCGCTCCGGCCCCGGAAATTCTAGCTTATAGAAATGAAATTGAAATTGAATTTTTAAATGAAGATTTGCCTAAACTTTGTTCTTCTATGGGAGTAGGCGCTGACCGGATTCGCCAGATCGTACTGTCGCTGCGTAATTTTTCTCGCCTAGATGAAGCGGAAATGAAGTTTGTGAATATTCACGAAGGGCTAGATAGTACGCTGCTAATACTGCAACACCGCCTCACAGGAAATAATGGCAGGCAGGAAATTGAAGTGATTAAAGAATATGGCGATCTACCACTTATAGAATGTTATGCAGGACAGCTCAATCAGGTGTTTGTCAATCTGCTCGGCAATGCCATAGATGCTATAGAAATGGGTGTCGGTGAAGGCGGTAGGATTCGGATTCGCACGGAACTTTTACCGGCGGGCGATCGCGCCCAAGTGGTAATTTCCGATAACGGGCCGGGATTTAGTAAAGAGGTTGGCGATCGAATGTTTGACCCGTTTTTTACCACAAAACCTGTAGGTCAGGGTACGGGGTTAGGGCTCTCAATCAGTTACCAAATTGTTGTTTTGAAACATCAGGGGTTGATTCGCGGTACTGGTGTACCGGGAGAGGGATCGGAGTTTTGCATTGAAATTCCATTGGGGCAAAAAATTAGGGCTGGTGGGTTCTAAGCCAGCTTTTAAGCTTGGATCGCCCTCAAGAATTATCTGCTCTGAGGGGGTGAGAGGGAGAGGGGGAGAGGGGGAGAGTCGGAGAGTCGGAGAGGGGAATATGGCATTTAAATTTACAATTTAAATGCCCAACAGCCACTTTTTATACACCTTACTCACTCGTAGCAGAATTTGTATAGCATATTTTATCCCAAAAGTCAAGAAATATTTTAAACAGTAAATTTCAGTGAATACGGCGATCGAGTTCGGTTATCTCGCATCGCAGCATCTAGGCAGGGAGAAAAATTCAAGCGATGATAGAACAGAGAGCACAACACAGCCCTCGAATTGCATGAGTATGTTTGCATGAGTATGTTTGCATGAGTATTGTGAAGTTGAGTTGCAGTTAAAACTAGCAGGGAATTTAAAACATTAAGGGAAAATGTAGAATCTTGACCTTAAGACAGAGGCTTTAACCCTTTACGATCCTCAAAATTTGGAATAGTATTGAGAAAAGTAAACTGTTGCTTCACTTCGCCTGGAACTAGCCGTTAAATCTAGGGAGCTACGGAAAATCGACGGGGATTAATAGAAACTCAAGCACAAAAGTAATCCCCAACAACAAGCTTCTACCGATCGTTACCGATAAACAGGAGGGGGAAACATCCCCTCTGTCGCAGTCTTCATCCCACTTACAACAGTGGGACAGGGTATCACCAACTTTTTATCTGTTGTTACAAGGAGTGCAATACTCACCCATGTCCACCACAACCCCCAAAACCAAAACAGTGAAAGCCGATCGCATGGGCACCCGGCCATACTCCTCAACGGATACGGTTCGTACCTATCTGCACGAGATCGGTCGCGTACCCCTGCTAACCCGAGAAGAAGAGATTGTTTTCGGGAAGCAGGTACAGCAAATGATGAAATTAATCGAAGCAAAACAAGAACTTACGAAAGAATGGCAGCGCGAACCCACTCAGCTAGAGTGGGCTGCCGAAATGGAGTTGACGGAAGCCGAACTGAGCCGGATATTGCAGTTAGGGAGGCGCGCCAAACAAAAGATGATTGAAGCAAATTTGCGCCTAGTAGTCGCGATCGCCAAAAAATACCAGAAACGCAACATGGAATTCTTGGATTTAATTCAAGAAGGAACCCTCGGTTTAGAACGAGGAGTAGAAAAATTTGACCCGATGCGGGGATACAAATTTTCTACCTATGCCTACTGGTGGATTAGGCAAGCAATCACGCGCGCGATCGCCCAACACGCCCGCACCATTCGATTACCAATTCACATCACCGAAAAACTCAACAAAATCAAAAAAGTGCAGCGGGAACTCACCCAGCAGTTGGGCCGTTCTCCCTCGCCTGCGGAAATTGCCACTTCCCTAGAACTGCTCCCTTCCCAAATTCGGGAATACCTGCTGATGGCAAGACATCCAGTCTCTTTGGACTTGCGGGTTGGAGACAACCAAGATACGGAACTGCAAGAACTCTTAGAAGACGAAACTGCATCTCCAGACAACTACATTACCTCGGAATTGCTGCGGCAAGACCTGAATACTTTGATCTCAGAACTTACCCCGCAGCAGCGAGATGTGATCGTTCTGCGCTTCGGTTTGGAAGACGGCACCGAAATGTCTCTGGCGAAAGTCGGAGAACGGCTCAATCTCAGCCGGGAACGGGTGCGGCAGCTAGAACATCAAGCCCTCGCCCACCTGCGGCGGCGCCAATCTCAAGTCAGAGAATACTTGGCTAGTTAGTGACTTAAAGAGTTGAGAATTTTCCTAAAATCTCAACTCTTTTTTCGTATTGGTGCTGCTGGTAATGATGTTTTTATTTGAGAGTCGATCGCCCGGTTTGGCGATCGCAATATTTGTCACAACTAATTTTATAGTCCCGGACGTGGTGGCGATCGTCACCTTGGTTATATTAGACCTCTTGCAAAAATCCGAAAATACCCTGAAACCATCTGCGTCAATCGGTGTTGCATCTGCCCGATATCTACGGTTGCTCTATGACTCGAAGATTTCTGCAATCTTGTCTAATATCGATGAATTGACACCCTACCAATATTGTGACATTAATTTTCGGGCTCTGTATAAAAATAGTAAACTCGCGCCACAACCAGCATAGCAGAGCCTAAACGCATCACCCACACAGAGTTAGTCAACAAAACCCGACGAAAGCTTGACTAAACCTGCGAACAAACTAGCAAAGAAAATTACGGCAGTAAGCTCTACTGCATCTAGATTATCTATGGTATTCGAGGGGGAAAGAGTTCGAGGGAGAGAGGGTTGGAAGATTTTCGATCGCTTATCGAAATATGCAATTTAAATACACAATAACTTATTCACCCATAATTTGAATAAATACAGTTCTGTTTCGTGGCCCGTCTAAGTCAAAAAATAAAACAGATTGCCAAGTCCCGAGTCCTAATTTACCTTCAGCAACTGGAATTATTTCGCTGGTACTGAGTGTCATTGCCATCAGGTGAGAGTGAGCGTTGATCGGTTCGTCGGGCGGAACTATTCTTAAATGCAAGTCGTTGTGCAGGTATTTGTCGCCAGGAGGCGCTAATTTTTGCAGGTATACTTTAATATCTGCTAGCAATCTTTCTTCGTTTTCATTGATTGCTAAAGCTGTGGTTGTGTGTCTGGAAAATACTAGGACTTGTCCATTTTGTACGGCACTGCTGTCAAGAAGCTGGACAAGTTGCGGCGTGATGTTGTAAATGCCGATGCCTGATTCTGTGAGTATTTCGATTGTTTGATTAATAATTTTCATCCGTTGCCCGTCATCTCCAGTCCTGTTCAATAATTATAATTACTTTTGTAGCGAGGACTGAAGTCCTCTTTCGTTCTAAAATTCCGATCGCCCAAAATTCGATCAATTCTCTCAACCCTTACTACCAAGGAAGTGTTGCGAAAGACTGAAACGGAGGGTTATTTCCTCAAGCCTTCGATATCCCAGGTGCGGATCTGTGAGATGTTCGATATGCAAGTTAGGGATTTACCCCTCTTCTTCGCACCCTACGACTACGACTAAAATGCGGATCTTAGAACGGTCAAGCAACTTCCTGCAATATCTCACAGCAGGAATCGCGGTTTCCTTCTAACTCGGGCGGTAGTTTCTGCACTTGAAGCGGTGCATAAATCAATCAAATTTTTCAATACTCTTAACCGATGGCTGAGAGTTCGTTAACTATCTTGACTTTTCCCTTGAGCACGGAGCGCAGCAGGCGGTTGAGCGAATGTCTGTCTTGCTCGTCGAGAGAGTCATCCAAAACAGCGGCCATCAAACCGTAGCGATCGGCTAAAGTCAAACTGCCCGTATCCGTTGCAGAGGCAAGTATTTCGGAAATAGCGCCGGGGATAAGTTGAATAAAAAACATGAGACGTTCCCTAAATTCGATACTTGTATCATCTCTCGTTCTCCAAAAATCAAGAGTGACCGTGGCATAGCAGAGAACGTGATGTTTTGAGGCTAACTCTGTGATAGCCACGGAACTCATTGTGTGACGATCGACGTTTTCAGTCTGCGATCGCCGTCACAATATTATTTTAGATCTGCCCATTTCCCCCACTCCACCAAAATCTAAAGATTTATAGAGCTTTTTCCGCTTTGTGGGTGTCTTTACACATCACCCATGTATAAGACGCATCGCTCTGATGCAAAAAAATCATAATAGTCAACATTTTGTAAAAATAGCTACGAATATTTACTGTAGTGGGCTTTACATTAGTTCATAACAAAAGTGCATCGAAACGCAGCGATCGATCGATCAAACCATCGGTAGCAACTATAACCATAAATAGTTTAGCGGCATTCGAGGCAGCGCCCAGTAAAGCTCAAGTATATAGAAGACCAACCATGCTTAAAAGAAATTCCATCAAGTAACTAAATATACAGTTTTAAATCCCTACACTCACTAAGGTTAGCAGGAAACACACTTTATGCTCCAAGTCAATACCTCCCCCGAACAAGCCAGCCGCGAGGGTAAACCAATGACCCAAACAGTAGAACCCAAAGCCAGCCAGAACAAATTTGAAAAACTCAAAGCCGAAAAAGATGGCTTAGCAGTAAAAACCGAACTCGACCACTTTGCTCAAATCGGCTGGGAAGCAATGGACGAAACCGATCGCGAGCACCGCCTCAAATGGCTCGGCATCTTCTTTCGGCCAGTAACTCCCGGCAAATTCATGATGCGGCTGCGCTTGCCCAACGGCGTCATTACCAGCAATCAAGCAAGAACTCTAGGAGAAATCGTACAGCGCTACGGCTCCGACGGCAGCGCCGACATCACCACCAGACAAAACCTGCAACTGCGCGGAATTCGGATCGAAGACGTGCCCGACATCTTCCGCCGCCTCAAGGAAGCGGGGATGACCAGCATTCAGTCCGGCATGGACAACGTGCGCAATATCACTGGTTCCCCAGTCGCGGGTTTGGACGCCGACGAACTGATAGATACGTGGGAATTGGCGAATCAAGTCCAAGACATGATTACCAACAGCGGCGAAGGCAACCCCGCGTTTTCCAATTTGCCGAGAAAGTTTAATATTGCGATCGCAGGTTGCCGCGACAACTCAGTCCACGCCGAAATCAACGACATCGCCTTCGTACCCGCTTACAGAGAAGGCAACATCGGCTTCAACGTTTTAGTCGGCGGCTTCTTCTCCGCCAAACGCTGCGAAGCTGCAATTCCCCTCAACGTCTGGGCAAGTCCCAGCGACGTTGTGGATTTGTGCAAAGCCATTTTAACTGTATTTCGCGATCGAGGCCCGAGAGCAAACCGCCAAAAATCGCGCTTGATGTGGCTGATTGACGAACTCGGCATCGAACAATTCCGTGCCGAAGTCGAAAAAGAAGTAGGCCGCACTTTGCCCCCCGCCGCCCTCAAAGATGAAATCATCTGGGACAAACGCGATCACATCGGCATCTACCCCCAAAAACAATCAGGGCTCAACTATGTAGGGTTGCACGTTCCCGTCGGACGGCTACAAGCAGCGGATTTGTTCGATTTTGCCAGAATCGCCGAGGTTTACGGCAGCGGCGAACTCAGGCTCACTGTCGAAGAAAACGTGATTGTTCCCAACGTTCCCGACTCGCGGCTGGAATCGCTGGTCAAAGAACCGCTGTTACAGCGTTTCTCGATCGACCCCGCACCCCTGACACGCGCCTTGGTTTCCTGCACCGGCTCCAATTTTTGCAACTTTGCCCTCATCGAAACCAAAACCCGCGCCGTAGCAATGATTCGGGAACTGGAAGCCGAACTGTCAATTCCCAAACCGGTCAGAATTCACTGGACGGGTTGCCCCAATTCCTGCGCTCAACCCCAAGTAGCCGACATCGGTTTGATGGGAACAAAGGTTCGCAAGAACGGCAAAACCCTCGAAGGTGTTGACATCTACATGGGAGGCACAGTTGGCAAAGATGCTCATTTAGGTACTTGCGTCCAAAAAAGCATTCCTTGCGAAGACCTGAAACCGTTGCTGCATCAACTATTAGTGGATAAGTTTGGGGCTGTTCCCAATCAATCTCCAGGGAATGTCGCTGCCCTTAACAGGCAACTGCAACTGACGGTGGATAGGGACGAAACGGCTCTCGCGGCGAAACCTCAGACATCTACTGTCATTTTCGCTCGATCGAATAAAACAGTTGCTTGCAGCGAAGATGAGTTCATTCTGGATGTTGCCGAACGGGCAGGAGTCGAACTCGACAGCAGTTGCCGATCGGGAACCTGCGGCACTTGTAAGCAGCAACTCCTAGAAGGCCAAACAGTCTACGACAGCCAACCAGACGCGGCCGCCGATTTAGAACCAGGGTTCATTTTAACTTGCAGCGCGCGGGCGATCGGCAAAGTGTCGATCGACGCCTAATCTCAGAATTTCATCTCAAAGTACAACAACCATAATTCAAGACAAATGAGCAACCTTTCTAGAAGAAAATTCATCATCACCGCCGGAGCCACAGCCGCCGGCACCCTTCTCGTCCACGGTTGCAGTTCCGGTTCCACGAC
>JBDTEI010000010.1:0-7080 GCA_039922675.1 Microcoleus sp. | reverse complement strand
TCCTCTTCTCCCATAAACGAGAAATTTTCTGGTAAGGAAACTAACTCCGCACCCCGACGCACTGCCAGGTCGATTAATTCCTCTGCCTGAACCAAATTTTTTTGCAGGTCAGGCAAGCTAGTCATTTGAATTGCTGCGGCGAGATAAGACTTCATCGATTCATAATATTAGTCATTAGTCATCAGTCATTAGTCATTAGTCATCAGTCATTAGTCATTAGTCATTGGCAACTAATTTTGTAACTAACATAATAGTTGACATTTTTGGCTTTTTCCCATTTACCAGAAAGAATTGGTTTAAAGCCGGAACCCAGATCGGGAGAAATTAAAATCAGACTATTCATTACTCCAATCCTCTTCCTTCTACGTAGAGGTTGCTGTCAACTGTCAACTGAATGAAGCGGGGGTAGCCTTCAACCAACTCATCAGGTTTGAGAGTTTTGATGTTTGAGTTTTAAATTAACCTTTAACTCATCACTCAAAACTCAAAACTCTCAACTCTTTTGCCCAAAATTTTTAGACCTAATTCCGGTCAAATCTTAAGGCATCGGATGAAAAAGCAAGTCCGGGAAAAAGCGGTTAAATTCAATCAAACCCGCTGCTTGAATAGCAATCCAAAGCGTTGCCAATACTGGTGCGGTTGAAAGAAACTTGACAAAATATTGCATGAATTCTGCTCCTAAAATTTTGAGACAGTTGGTAATTGCCGATCGCTCGGTAAGACGCTAATTGCTAACTTGCAGTTAATTGATTAACTGTTAGCTATTAGCGTTCGCTCCATTTCCCTATTTTAGCGGGGGGAAACAGTAATTTCGTCGTCCTTGGCAAACATTTCACCAGTGGTGATTTCCTTGAGTGCTGCTAGAGGCCACAAAAAGCCGCTCAGCATACAGGAGATTGCCACAGGAACGTCGATAATGATCTCTTTTTCCTCTGGAGTCGCTGATTTTTTGGCGATTTGCAGATAAGCGCGGCCTACCCAACCAATCCAACCAGCAATATACAAGAACAGCAGGCTGGGAATCAAAAAGTCGCCAGCATAAGCCAAGTTACCGTCTACGATTAAGTGTGGGTATCCTTCCGGGCCGCACATAGCCGCAGAATAGCGCTCGAATCTTGCCTTCGCAGATGCCGGGTCGCCATTGGTAGAACGCGCATTTTTAGCCAGTTCCTGGAATGCGGGAGAGTCCTTGCACGGCACCAAATTGTAAGCCGAAGCAACTGGAGCAAAACTGATCCACAGACTAACCACTAAAATTGCAGCAAACAATCGTCGCATGAAATTGTTTCCTTTTGTTACAAAACAATAAGTTTTTCTACAAGCATTTCAACTTGCCAATCCCGAATCCAGATTACCGCACTTGCTGACAGTGTAAAGTCTCCATCAGAGAGGCGGCAAAGCCCTCCTAGAATGAGGGATTCGGGTGTCATAGGTCACTGCGAGAGCTTAGCAATACCGCTAGGATATTCCATAGCTTGCATCACTTCGATCGCCGGGCCCCGTTCAACGGCTGGCAAATATCCGCGAGCAATAACCTGAGTACAGATCAAGCCGGGGACTTGCGCCGAATTAGTTAAGCTAGCAATAGCTAACCTATCAAATAAAATTACCAGTTAATGGCAACCATTTTCGCAATTGAAACAAGTTGTGACGAAACAGCAGCAGCAATTGTTAAGAATCGTCAAGTTTGCAGCAATGTTGTAGCATCACAAATTAAAATCCACGAGCAGTACGGCGGGGTAGTCCCGGAAGTAGCTTCGCGCAGCCACCTAGAAATGCTAAATCAGGTAATTGCCCAGTGTCTGAGTGAAGCCAACCTGAGCTGGTCAGAAATTGACGGTATTGCAGCGACTTGTGCCCCCGGTTTAGTAGGTGCATTATTAGTCGGGCTGACAGCGGCAAAAAGCTTGGCAATAGTCCACCAAAAACCTTTTTTAGGCGTGCACCACCTCGAAGGACACATCTACGCTTCTTACCTAATCGAACCCGACTTGCAGCCGCCGTTTTTGTGCTTGTTAGTTTCCGGGGGACACACCAGCTTAATTTACGTCAAAGATTGCGGCGTTTACGAAACAGTAGGACAAACGCGCGACGATGCAGCCGGGGAAGCTTTTGATAAAGTCGCGAGACTGTTGCAGCTAGGATATCCCGGCGGGCCGCTGATGGACAAATTAGCAGCCCTTGGCAATCCCCAAGCATACCCCCTCCCTGAAGGCAGAATTTCGCTACCTGGTGGCGGCTACCATCCCTATGACAGCAGTTTTAGCGGGTTGAAAACGGCAGTTTTGCAATTAGTACAGAAACTGAAAAAACTAGATATTAATGCCGGCGGCGAAGGCATCTTGGCTGCCTCTACAATTAATGATATTGCGGCAAGCTTTCAGGAAACAGTAGCTAAGAGTTTAACAAAAAGGGCGATCGCCTGTGCGATAAATTTCGGACTCAGCACTATTGTAGTCGGCGGCGGAGTTGCAGCAAACAGCGGACTGCGAAAACACTTACAAGCAGCCTCCGCCAAAAACAACTTGCGAGTATTGTTTCCCCCATTAAAATATTGCACAGACAACGCGGCAATGATCGGCTGTGCGGCGGCAGAACACTTCCAGCGAGGACACATTTCACCGCTGACTTTGGGAGCAAATTCGCGGATGCCCGTTAGCGATGTCATGGAACTGTACAAGAGTCATTAGTCATTAGTCATTAGTCATTAGTCAACAGTCAACAGTCAACCAAACGATGAAAATCCGCGACGCAATTGAAAGCGATTTACCCGCAATTGTCCAAATATACAACGCAGCAATACCAGGGAGAATGGCCACAGCAGATTTAAAACCAATCTCCGTCGAAAGTCGCCTCCCGTGGTACAGAGAACACTCGGCCAATTCCTTGCCGATTTGGGTAATGGAATCAGAACAAAATATCGTGGGCTGGCTGAGTTTTCAGCTTTTCTACGGACGCGCCGCCTATCAGCATACAGCAGAAGTTAGCATCTACGTCGCGCCCGATCGCCAACGCTGCGGAATCGGACAAAAATTATTGCAATCGGCAATTGTGCGGAGTCCACAATTGCGACTTAAAACCCTGATGGGCATAATTTTTGCTCACAATCAGCCGAGTTTAAGATTGTTCGAGAAATTTGGGTTTCAGCAGTGGGGATACCTGCCGCAAATTGCCGAACTCGACGGCGTGGAAAGAGATGTGATAATTCTTGGCCTGCGTTGTTTGTAGGGACACGGCATTGCCGTATCCTGATTTGGAGGACACGGGAATGCCGTTTCCCTACTTTGCAATTGCTTCGTCACGACTTACAGACTCTGCGATTGCTTCATTCTTCGCAATGACAAGAATACGCGATCGCTCCGTAAGTCCTTAATCTGCTACAATTATCATCTCATCCAAAGATGCGATCGCCACATCAGCCTTTTCCAAATGACTAACCTCAGCATTTCCCCAACAAATCCCGATGCAGCCAGCCGCGCCCGCATTTTTACCCATTTGAATATCACCCGCTGAATCTCCCACCATCAAAGTGGCTGCGGGATTTACTCCAAGTTGATCGCAAGCTTGCAAAAACAATTTCGGATCTGGTTTATGAAGCGTTGAATCCACGCCCATTTCTAACTGAATCCAATCGCTTAATTCGTGGGTTTTCACAAACTTTTGCACTGAAGCAGTCGTAGCCGCCGAAAGAATTCCCAGCTTCAAACCAGCTTCCGAAAGATTTTTCAGCACTTCCAAACTGCCTACAAACATCGGAGAAGAAGACGCATTTTTAAACATTTCGTCTGCTTCATCAAAAGCGCGGCGCGCAATATTTAAAGATTCCAGCCATCCTCTGCCGGTTTCCGCGATGTATCCCGCCGCCACAATCTCATTTTCCCTGCGACTACCGACTGCTAGTAAACCCGTGGGATCGATGCTAGCGCCATTGATACCCAAAGCCATTTGTAAAGGCTCTCCAACGCCCGGAATTTGAGCGTCTGCGAGGCGCGATCGCTTAATTCCCAACAATCTCAAAAATTCCTGAGAATCCTCTAGAGTGCCGTCTTTGTCAAAGATTACGGCTTCGATATTTGAGAAGGTAATGCCCCGACATTTAATAGTTACCAAGAATCATAACTCCAGAATTTCTATAGTTTTTTGTATTGTCTCATGTTGTGCTGTTTTTGGCAATTATTTTTAGATTAGACGGCGGTTTCAACCGCCTCTATATCAACGATGTTCGAGATTAGACGGCGGTTGAAACCGCGTCTACACAAACAATGTCCGAGCTCAGAGGGACTGAAGAAAAAAAACGTAATTTTAACCTGCATTCTTCAACCCGCGTCGGCGGGTTTTGTTTGTGTAGACGCGGTTTCAACCGCCGAGTCTTATTGAAGAAAAAAAACGTAATTTTAACCTGCTTCAACCCACGGAGGCGGGTTTTGTTTGTGTAGACGCGGTTGAAACCGCCGAGTCTTATCTCAAAAATATTTAAAATCGTCCTACTAAATTAGCAACAATTAATGCTAGTTGATTAGGCTTCACAGGCTTAGCAATATGTGTTTGAAAACCAGCTTCGATCGCCCTTTCGCGTTCTGACTCGCTCGCATACGCAGTCAACGCCGCCGCAGGGATTTGTCCTCCGGCTGACGCAGCAAGGGTTCGCACTTGCCGAATTAAAGAATATCCGTTTTCCTGTGGCATTCCCAAATCCGAGATTAGCACGTCATATCTGCCGGGATTTTCCGTCAAAGCAGCCATCGCGGCTTTTACAGATTCCGCCGTCACAACCTCAGCGCCGTAATGTTCCAGCACATATTTTAAGAGCTCCCGCGTATCAGCCTCATCATCGACAACTAATACCTGCAAATTTTCCAAAGAAGGGACACGATCGCCTAAAGTGTTCAAAGGCTCTGACAATGCAGCCGACTCTAAAGCGTTTAGCCGTGCAATATCTTCAGGCGAACCTCGTAAGGGCAATCTCACAGTTATTGTAGTTCCTTTTCCCGGGCCCGGACTATCCGCTTGCACTCTTCCCCCGTGCAATTCGACAAGATGGTAGACGATCGACAAACCCAATCCCAGACCTTGATTTTTCTTAGTCGTGCTAGAATCTCCTTGGCGGAAGCGATCGAAAATATGCGGCAACAACTCGGGCGCAATCCCTTTTCCCGTGTCGGTGACTCTAATTTCAGCTCGATCGTCGATCGGCTCCAACACAATTTCCACTCGTCCCCCCGGTGGAGTAAACTTAATCGCATTAGACAGGATATTCCACAAAACCTGCTGCAAGCGATCGATATCGCCCAAGACAGTTGCAGAAGTCATATCCGAAACAATTTGAATGTTTTTTGCTTCCGCTGAACATTGAATCCCATCGATCGCACCTTGCACCACTAACCGCAGATCGATCGCACAGGTGATAAGTTGAAGCTTACCGTTCGTAATCCGGGAAATATCGAGAATATCTTCGATTAACTGAGCTTGCGTCTTGGCGCTCCGCTCGATCACCTCTAAAGCGCGATTAACGGCTGCTTCCTTCATGTTCCCCTGGCGCAGCATTTGTGTCCACGCCAGAATCGGAGTCAGGGGATTGCGCAATTCGTGGGAGAGATTCGCCAGAAATTCGTCTTTAGCTCGGTTAGCAATTTCTGCCTGTTGGCGCGCCGACTGTTCCTGCTGCAATAACTGCGATCGCTCTGTCTCAAACTGCTTGCGATCGGTGATATCCTCGATCGACAGCAGAATCATGGAAACGCTGTCTTCTGGTTCAACTTTACAAGCATTGATCAGCAGAGTTTTCGGCCCGAGCAGCTCAAAAACCTGCTCGATCTCAAAGTTGTTAATCTCAACATTATTAACCCGAATATCTTCCAAAATTTCTCGCAGTTGCGGGATATTGCACTGCCCATTAGCCCATTCAAACCAGTCAGCTTCAGCGGTTTCGGAAGATGAAACTTTAAACGTTTCGTATAACGCTCGATTGGCAGTGTTCACTCGCAAATCAGCATCCAGCACAATTAAAGGCGTCGGCACACTTTCCACAATTGTTTCCGCATAATTGCGAGCTGTTTCTAACGTTGCAGCAGTGCGTTTGAGAGCGTCAATATCGATCAAAACTATTACCACACCCTCAATCTGGTTTTCGAGCGTCCGGTAAGGACGAATGCGGAGGGCGTACCAATATCCCGATTGAGTTTGAACTTCTTGTTCTTTGGTATTGAGAGTCTCCATCACCTCCAAAATCATCGCTGCCAAGTCGGGAATCTCTAGATTGGCTCGGATGTCGCTAAACGGGCGCCCGACATCCGTAGAAATCAGATTAAACAGCCGCTGCGCCATCGGCGTAAAACTGCGAATCCGCAAATCGTTTGCCAGCATTAAAATAGGAATATTGATACTTGCCAGCAAATTAGTCACATCGTTATTAACCTGCTGCAAATCGAGATTTCGAGTGCGAAGTTCCTCGACAGTAGTAATTAGTTCTTCGTTAGTAGCTTGAATTTCTTCTTTCGCCGTTTCTAGTTCCTCGTTGATGCTTTGCAGCTCCTCGTTGCTCGATATAATTTCTTCGTTGGCAACTCTCAGGTCTTGATTAAGATTTTCTTGCTCCTCTACCACCGCTTGCAGGTGCGCTTGAGCCAGTGTTTTATCTTGGTTGGCGGTGGCAATTTCCTGCCTCAGCCGCACTATTTCCCGCTCTAAATCGCTGGGTTCTAAGCTGTCAAAAGTTACGGTACTCAGGTCGATCGCTGGGGGTAAAGCTTCTTCAAACAGCACCAAAAAATAGCGCGTTTCCACGATCGCCGGCTGGAACGGAATCACCTCAAAATTGACGAAATTCGTGCCCTCGCCCTCTTGCACCCTCACGCCTTCTTTTCTCACCGTCACGTTCTGAGTTTGCGCTTGATAAATTGCGGTGCGCAGCTCCACAGACAATCCTGACACCGCCATTGCGAACAAATTTAAACTCGGCGTTCCGGGTGTTAATCTCAAGTAGCGATTGGTGTCTCCCCGCAGTTGCAGAATCTCCATCTGGTCGTTCACCACCGCACCGACAGAAGCAGAGCGATTTAAAATTAATTGGTCTGTTTCGCG
>JBDTEI010000009.1:0-8455 GCA_039922675.1 Microcoleus sp. | reverse complement strand
TTGCTTGGGTTCGACTACTTGGATTTCGACTCTCGCAACCCCGCTGCCCATCATTCCCAGCACGTTGGCTGCGCCGGCGGACAAGTCAATCAGCCGATCGCCCACATAGGGGCCGCGATCGTTGATCCGGACGACTACGGAGCGGCCGTTGTCGAGATTTCTCACCATCACTAGGGTGCCGAAGGGCAACTGGCGGTGGGCTGCGGTCAAATCATTTTGGTTGAAACGCTCGCCGCTGGCGCTGAGGTTGCCGTCAAATCCTGGGCCGTACCAGGAAGCCCAGCCGCTGAGCCGCACTTGAACTGGGCCCATAGACAGCACGGGGGCTTCTGGTTGGGGTTGGTCTGCGACTGCTGCGAGGGGTGGGGCGTTGCCCAGCAGTCGGCGTAGGCGATTGGTTACTTGCAGGGCGTCTCGGCTGAAGTCGCTGGTGGTGTCGGGGAGGATGTTTTAGGCGTTGATGTTTACCAAGTCCTCGCCGTTTGCCTGGATAATGTAGCGATCGCCTTTTTCCCACTTAACGGTAATGCTGTTCGGATCGACGTTGTTGCGGGCTAGCTGGTTGAGTCTTGCTGCTAGGCTGGATGCCCGCCACACTGGATCTGGTGTTTGGCTGCTTTCTTTGGTGGCAATGTTTCCGACTTTGGGATTTTCTTTCGCGCCCGCTACTTTCGACTGACTGCGAGTACCGGCTTGGCTGTCGCCAGTTTTTCCGATTTTGGTATTTGTTTCCGGACTGGGGTTGAGAAAGGTGATGACTGGAATGTTTCGCACGTAGACTGTCGCTGCTTGTCGCCCGCCCAAGTCGTGGGGCTGAATTTTGGCGATCGAGTCTCGGTCAATGTCAGCTCTGGCTTGATACTGATACTGTCCGACTTTTTGTGCTTCGACCCGATCCGCGTTTAACTGCGGGGTCGGTTGGGTGGCAATTACTTGCTTGTAAGCCTGAGAGTTTTGCTTGACGGCGCTTGTTGCTTGTGCATGACAAGACGAGGCCGTTCCTACCATAGGAACTAACAGGACAGCGAGTAGACCACCAACAAATTTTTCCTTCATACGTCCATTTTGGTGAAGAGCCATTGCCAACCGAGATGGGAGGATTGGCCGTTTGGCGGCGGGCGTCAAGGATTTCTCTCTTGCCCTTCGCCATTCCCCCGTGAGTCAAAGCAAAGTATCGGGGTGCGTTTTTGCTTTAATGCTTCAGCCCCAAAAAAATTTGGCTGAAACTTCCCTGATACTTGACAACTCATACTCGATCCGCAATTTGTGTGTTGTTCACGAACTGCAACAGACTACCACAAACTTTTGCGATCGGGGATCGCTGTGCCGACACATTTCATCCAATCTTCATCAAATCTTCTCGGAGTTCGGTATCATAAAATCCTTTAATTGCAATACTTACAGCCATTTCACTCATTCCCGAAAACTTTACAAATCTTTACAAACTTTTGGGATATTTTGTGGGCGACTGAATGGCTAGCCTGAAAAAAGCTGTTTGTCAAGTGTTAAAGGTTGACCTCGCTCGAAAATGGATACTGGCTTTCCGACTCTTGTCCCAGATTTATCTGTTACCCGTTATCGGCATAAACTAAAACTTACAAATCGATTTGGCGGACTTATGGATTATCGAGCAGCAGGTGTGGATGTTGAGGCGGGCAGAGCTTTTGTCGATCGCATCAAAAATACAGTCAAAAGCACCCACCGATCCGGTGTTTTGGGCGGATTCGGCGGATTTAGCGGGTTTTTCAGCGTCCCGGAAGGTTTAAAAGAGCCGGTCATGGTTTCTGGTACTGACGGCGTTGGGACTAAGTTGAAATTGGCCCACGATCTCGATCGCCACGACACGGTAGGTATCGACTTGGTGGCGATGTGCGTCAACGACGTGCTGACATCCGGCGCGGAACCGCTATTTTTTCTCGATTATTTAGCGACGGGAAAGTTAAATTCCGAACAATTAGCTGCGGTGGTGACAGGAATTGCTGATGGTTGCAAGCAAGCGGGCTGTGCTTTGCTCGGAGGGGAAACCGCAGAAATGCCAGGTTTTTACCAAGCGGGTGAGTACGATTTGGCTGGTTTTTGCGTGGGAATTGTCGAAAAGAGCAAATTGCTCGACGGTTCCCAGGTACGGGTGGGAGATGTCGCTGTGGGGCTGGCTAGTTCCGGCGTGCACAGCAATGGTTTTAGTTTGGTAAGGAAAATTGCGGGCGATTTAGGTTTTGATTGGCATTCCCAACCCGAAAAATTGGGCGGTCAAAGTTTGGGAGAAGTGCTGCTGACTCCGACTACAATTTATGTGAAACCAGTCCTCGAAGCAATTAAGAGCGGTTTGGAAATTCACGGTATGGCTCACATTACTGGCGGCGGTTTGCCGGAAAATTTGCCCCGCTGTTTGGGGGAAAATCAATCTGTCAAAATTGACTGCAATAGCTGGCCAAGTTTGCCAATTTTTGACTGGATTGCTGAAGCTGGTTCTGTTGCGACTGCTGATATGTTCAATACTTTTAATATGGGGATTGGCTTTGTGCTGTTGGTCGATCGCCGGGAAGTTGAGCAGAGCGTTAAATGGTTTGAGTCTCAGGGAATTGGTGCTTGGGCGATCGGCGAAGTTATTGACGGTAACGGCGAGTTAGTCATGGGCCTCGATTAATTTTAGTTGATTAAATAAAAAAAAATCGCCTTTTTTTTGAGGGTAAAAGCTTGACTTTCGGCAGCCAATAAAGTATCATTTAATAATGGGAGTGTGAGCATTTTTAAAATTGATGTTTCCACTCCCATTATTTAAAATATACCACAAGAATTCGCGAAAAGTCAATAGATAATACTTCTTTTTTAGGGCGAATTTTTTAACAAAATTGGCAGCAACCCCGTAGATTTCACAAAAATCTAAATAACAATCCCACTAACTGAACTGTAGGGGACTGTATCTATTGTTATCATCGTGACTTCATTGCAAATTTTAGAATATTTTGTTGGCGAGGCGATTTGTGAGGAAAATGCTCGACATGAAACGTTTAAAATTCCGAGCGATGGTGGCGGCGGCGATCGCGATCGCCTTTTCCTTAATTGCGATCGCCAGTTACGCCCAAGCCAGCAAGACTTTAACCCTGGCGACTTCCCCAGACTACCCGCCCTATGAATTTAAAGATACGGCGGTTAGCGGCAACGAAATCATCGGTTTTGACATCGATATTGCCAAATATATTACTAAAGAGTTGGGCTACGAGCTAAAAGTCATTGGCATGGATTTTAACGGCTTAATTCCGGCTTTGGAGGCAAAAAGAGCCGATTTAGTCATGGCGGGAATGACTCCTACAGCCGAAAGGAAAAAAAATGTTGATTTTTCTGACCTTTACTACGAAGCTCAAAATACAATTGTCGCCAAAAAAGGCAGCAATTTGACCAAAGCTGAAGATTTAATCGGAAAAAAAGTAGGCGTTCAACTCGGAAGCATTCAGCAGGAATCTGTAAAAAAAATGGCTGGGGTGCAAATCGCTCCTCTGAATAAAATTCCTGATATCATTCAAGAAGTTAAATCAAATCGGCTGGCGGCGGGAGTAATTGAGGATACAGTCGCTACAGGTTATGCAGCAGCGAACCCCGACTTGGAATTTAATACAATTCCGAATACAGAAGAAAGCGGTTCGGCGATCGCCTTTGGGAAAGGTTCGAGATTAGTTCCCGAATTCAACCGCGTCCTCCAGCAAATGAAAGCCAGCGGTCAAATTCAGGAACTAGCTACTAAGTGGTTTTCTAGATCGATTGCGCCAGCACCCGCTGAAGCAAATCAGCCAGCGGTAGCGCCCAAATTTGGGTTAGATTTTGGTAAAATTGTGCCGAGTTTGCCTTATATTTTGTCCGGGATTTGGGTAACGCTCAGCTTTACCTTGCTGTCGGCATTTCTGGGATTTCTCTGGGGAATCGTGCTGTCTCTGTTTAAGATTTCTAGCATTAAACCGCTGTTCTGGTTCGCTACTACTTACACCTCAATTTTTCGAGGAACGCCGCTAATTTTGCAGTTGACTTTAGTTTATTTTGCAACGCCGCAGCTTACGGGCTACAATATATCTGCCCTGGAAGCTGGCGTGATTACTTTTTCCCTGAATTCTGGGGCTTATATTTCCGAAACCATCCGCGCCGGAATTCAAGCCGTAGATAAAGGTCAAAAAGAAGCAGCAGAATCCCTTGGCGTTCCCTACAAACAGATGATGGGCGATATTATTTTGCCGCAAGCATTGAAAAATATTTTGCCTGCATTGGTGAATGAAAGTATTGCTTTGCTGAAGGATTCAGCTTTGGTTTCAGTAATCGGCGTAGAAGATTTGCTGCGCCGCGCTACAATTGTGGGAGCAGAAAAGTATATTTACTTTGAACCTTTGATATTTGTCGGCGCAATTTATTATTTGATGGTGCTTAGTTTAACTTGGGGGGCCAATGTACTCGAACGCAGACTCCAAAGTAGCAGTTAAGGTCGATCGCCTTTATAAATCTTTTGGCAATCTTAAGGTTTTGCGCGAGATTACTACGGAGATTCAGAAAGGAGAAGTGATTGCCATTATCGGCCCTTCGGGGTGTGGTAAGTCTACTTTTTTGCGGTGTTTGAATTTACTGGAAGTTCCGACTTCGGGACAAATCTACATTGACGGCGTAGATATCACTTTGCCGAAAGCGGATATTATGAAAATACGCCAAAAAGTGGGGATGGTGTTTCAGCAATTCAACTTGTTCCCGCACATGACGGTGCTGCAAAATGTCACCTATGCGCCTCTAAAGGTGAAGCACGTGGCTAAGGATGAGGCGCGTCTGAAGGGCTTAGAATTGCTGGAAAAAGTTGGTTTGTCGGATAAGGCGGAGGTTTATCCTTCTAAGCTTTCGGGGGGACAAAAACAGCGGGTGGCGATCGCCCGCTGCTTGGCTATGGAACCGGAAATTTTGTTGATGGATGAACCGACTTCTGCACTCGATCCAGAAATGGTTAAAGAAGTGTTAGATGTGATGAAAGCTTTGACGCAGACGGGCATTACAATGGCAATTGTGACTCACGAGATGGGTTTTGCGCGGGAAGTTGCCCACCGGATTTTGTTTCTCGATGGCGGAAAGGTGGCGGAGGATGTGCCGCCGCAGGAGTTTTTTAGTAACCCCAAGTGCGATCGGGCCAAGCAATTTCTCGAAAAAATGCTTTAATCCCATATCGTATCCGCAAATAAACAGGTGCAGACGGCGGTTGAAACCGCGTCTAAACAAACGATGTCCGGATGGTGCGCGGACTTAAGAAAACAAGGTAATCTTCAACCCGCGGAGGCGGGTTTTGTCTGTATAGACGCGGTTTTAACCGCCCGGTCTTCTTTTTTTAACTGTGCCCGCGCTGGCGATCGATCTTTGCCAAAGCAGCACCCGCCACATCCGCCAGAATACTGATAATCCTATACAAAGCCACCGCACTCAAAATTATACCCGTCGAAAAGCGATCGGACAGCAGGGCGATCGCCGTTGCTTCAAATACTCCGATTCCCCCCGGCGCACCCGGTACAACCAAACCCACCACAAACGCAAAACAAAAAGCACCGAACAAGTTGGGAATATCGAGAAAATTCACCGGAGTTAAAGCCATTACCGTTAGCAAAAAACCGCTCCCCCGCAATCCGATAAAACACATTTGTCCGATTAACGGCACTAAAGGATAGCGTTTAATTGGCAAATTAATTTTGCTGCCGGACTTGACACTTGATGTTTTTTTAGCTAGATTGGAGCTAGACCCTAAACGCGAAGTTTGTCGATCGCCCGCAGCATCCCCAACCTCTGAATTTTCCCCCTTGTTCTTTGATAACTTCAGCCGCTCTACAAATAGGACAATCGGATTTAAAATTCGGGGATGAATCGCCGTCAAAATAGCAGCACAACCGACAATCCGCAACAAATAGTCGGTACGCTCAAAACAAATCAAGCCAATCAGTACGCCTGCAGAAGCCATCAGCAGCGGTTCCAGCAACACACTGAGAGTAGCAGTTTTGGGCGCAATGCCTGCATTTTTTGCTTCCAAAATTCGACCCCAAAAATGCCAAATATTACCAGGTAAATACTTGGCAATATTAGTCTTGAGAAAAACTTGAATCGCCCACGCGGCATTTACAGGTTGGCGGAATTCCCGCAAAATCAACATCCACACCCAGCCGACGAAAATTAGTGAAAGTAAAGTGATGCCGAGGGCGATCGCCAGCAACGGAAAACTTTCGGGTCGAATTCGGATATTCGCTACTTCTCGCCAGTGAGTTAAAAAAGCTTTGGCAATAAATAAAAACGTCACGCCCAGAATCGCATAGCGCAAATAAGGCTTTAAACGCGCTTTCGCAAGGGAAAAAAAATTCTGAATTCGATGCAAGTGTTGTGTTCCCATTTTCCGATACTGATTAGTGAATTTGGGATTGTAGATTTATTAACGACAATTTCATGTTTTAAATCTAAAATTTAGATTGATCGTAAATTAAGGAGTACATTTCTATGCCCGGCCCGAGCTCTGACGGTCTTTCCTATCTTTTAGACAATAACCCCAACAGTTTAACCTTAACTCCGGGCTTTTTGACTCCTTATCCTAACGGACTTTTTGCTCTCGGAGGTAACGATTTTATTGTCGGTTCGTCAGATCCCTCGCGCATCAGCGGTGATGACGGTAACGACAGACTCCTCGGCGGCCGCAATTCCGATACGCTGTTCGGGGGTGCCGGCAACGATTTTCTCAACGGCGGTGCCGGCAACGACATCCTGTTTGGCGGTACCGGCGACGATACCTTGGAAGGAGGTAAGGGAGATGATCTTCTCAACGGGGGCAAAGGCAACGACGTTTTAGTGGGCGGTGCGGGCAAAGATACGCTGACAGGGGGTTTTGGCCGAGATACCTTTGTCCTCCCCAGCGACTCCTCCGTCTCCGATCCCGCTGCTGCCGATATTATTACTGACTTTAAAAGTGTTGATGATTCGATCGGACTAACTAACAACCTTACCGAAGCTGACCTCACTTTGGAATCAGTTTCCGGCACTGCCAATACATTAATTAAAATTCGCCAATCCGGTGCTATTTTAGGCTTGGTAGCCAACGCATCTCCACAAGACCTCGCCGGTAAGTTCATCTCTGCAACTACCGTATTGGGAAATCAACTCAGTCAAGCTCGCGATTTAGGCGTTTTGAGCGGCACTCAAACCATCACCGACTCGGTTAGCAACACCCAGCCAGAGGATCTTTACAGTTTTACTTTGCCTGCAATCAGCGACTTTAAATTAAGTGTGAGCGGTTTGAGTGCCGATGTTGACATTGCTGTGATTAAAGATATTAACGGCAACAATACTGTTGACTTTACCGATATTATTGCTTCTGCTAAAGAATCTAGTTTATCGCCACAATCGATCGACCTCAAAAGTTTGGCAGCAGGAACTTACTTTGTCCGAGTCGATCAATACCAAACCAGTACCAACTTTACCCTAAATCTGTCTGCAACCCCTGCAACTATTTCTCCTAACAATCCCAGCAACTTGCCGGGTTTTGACTCTCGTTTCGGGTACGGTTTGGTGAATGCGGCGGCGGCAGTTGCTAAAGCTGAAAATGTTGCAACTTTTCCTGACGTTCCCGACTTGGGCGGCAACAACTGGGGCAGAGATTTAATTAAAGCTCCCGAGGTTTGGGCCCAGGG
The DNA here is from genome assembly GCA_039922675.1 of Microcoleus sp. Classification (GTDB taxonomy): domain Bacteria; phylum Cyanobacteriota; class Cyanobacteriia; order Cyanobacteriales; family Microcoleaceae; genus Microcoleus. Next base: position 776 of record JBDTEI010000009.1, on the reverse strand, counting down.
GATTACTGGGCAGGGGGTTGTCGTAGCAGTTATTGACAGCGGAGTTGACTACAATCACCCCGATTTGACCGGGAATATTTGGAGCAATCCGGGAGAAACTGGCCTTGACTCGGCCGGTCAAAATAAAGCTAGCAACGGGATTGATGACGATGGCAATGGCTTTGTTGACGATTCCCGGGGATGGGATTTTGTTAACAACGACAATAACCCGATGGACGATAACAGCCACGGCACTCATATTGCGGGTTTAATTGCTGCGAAAATGAATAATGGAGTGGGGATTACTGGAACCGCTCCGAGTGCAAAGATTATGCCCTTGAAAATACTTGATGCGTCGGGGGTCGGGAAAATTACCGATGAAATTAATGCGATTAATTATGCAGTGGCAAATGGAGCGAAGGTGATTAATCTGAGTTTGGGCGGCCAACAATTCAACAATCTGGAATTCAATGCAATTCAAGCGGCTGAAGCTAAAGGCGTGGTCGTGGTTTCGGCGGCAGGAAATGCTTCTAGCACGCAGGTGGATTATCCGGGTCGGTTTGCAAATGAGGTAGGAATTGTTGTCGGTGCTGTTACCAAGAACGGCTTGTTTGCGAATTATTCTAACCAGGCGGGAACGCAGCCGATCGATTATTTGCTTGCTCCGGGGGGCGATGGCAAGTCTGATGCTGGGGATATTTATTCAACTGTGCCGCTGTCTCAACCGGGGGTTCCCTATCGATATTTTGCGGGTACTTCAATGGCAGTGCCACACGTAGTTGGGGTGATAGCTTTGA
>JBDTEI010000008.1:0-3617 GCA_039922675.1 Microcoleus sp. | reverse complement strand
TACGAAGGAATGCAGATTATCAACGAGGCTCTTTACAAACTTGTGCTTGAGGGCAGAGTTACGATCGAAGAAGCGGCCAAAACTTCTCCCGAAGCCAGCGATTTAGACCGTCGCTTGCGCACGGGAGGCTACGATCCTGCGTCGGCTCGCGACTTTGAAGGCAGCAAAAAAGAGCGCAGCGTTCGCGCCCGGTAGCAACACACATACAGGGGGTAGGCACAGCAGGACTACCCCACCGATCGGGTAGCAATCTTTTTGGACGATAGAAATATTTGGCGCTTTTGTGCGTATTTTTACTTAAATTTTAACTATATTTAGTAGCAACAAGTACATTACGATCTAGTTGTAAAATGCTAGACTTAATGTCAAGTATATTGTTAAGTTTTTTAAATGCCTACGCTACTTTACATTAACTTTAAAATTGCGTGAAAACTCGCAGGTAATTGCGAAGAAACAATAAAGATATGTTCTGAGTATTGCCAACAGGCAGCAAATTAAGTTTATAGTTGTAGTGACAAATTTTGGACAGAAAATGTTCCGAGTTTGCCGATCGTAAAAGTAAGCAGGTTAAAAAAGCGCTTAACAAAACTACAAGTAGGCTTAATACAAGCAATTACTAGCAAATCCGATCGCGTTTCTTTCCGATTAAGTAGCTTTTAGTCGAAAACATCCTCAAACGAAGCAGAATTTTCAAGATTCTGTCCATCGAAAATCAGTTTAAAAACTTTGAATCAGCAGCGGTGTTTCTATAATTTAAAGGAGCAAAAAAAGTGAAGAATGTATTTAACCCGTCAGAAGTGTTTGAAGATGCCAGCAAAGCCGAAATAATCGATCGCATCCAGCAGCTAGTTCCTCCGGGTTCCCCCGAACCGCAAGATCCAGAAATCCTAGCAGCCCTACAAACTCTCACCGCACAGCTAATCTGCGCCTATCAAGCCGACGGACAATTAGAAAGCGAACCTTTTAGCGACGTGCGCGATCGCACCATTCACCTGTACGCCCCCGCAGTCAGTAGCAAAATCAAAGGAAAAACAATTCTCGTAACTGGCGGAGAAGGGTGTGTCGGCGGTTTCTTGATCGAAAAACTCCTGAAACTAGGCGCCACCAAAATCATTTCCGTAGACAAAGCCCGATGTCATAACCCCGAAGAAACTCTCCCGCACTTTAACCAAGAAGGTGTAGTAACTTTCTATGCCGCCGACATTCGCAACTTCGAGGCGCTGAAACACATATTTGAGGTAGAAAAACCAGAGATTGTTTTTCACCTAGCAGCCCAACGCCAACCCGGATTAGCTGAAATCCAAATCCGAGAAACAGTTACAACCAGCCTGTTAGGATGCAAACACGTCATCCAACTCTGCGAAGAATACGGCGCGGAACACTGCATATTTTCTTCCACAGGAAAAACATCTCGATATTTTACAACCGAAGTTTACGCCGCCTCCAAAAAGTTTGCCGAATGGCAATTTGCAAAAGCAGCTCAAGAAGGAGATGTAACTTACGGGATGGTTCGCTTTACTCATATGTTGGAAAATAGCTTGTTCTGCGAGCAAATGTCCAAGAAAGTAGAGCAAAGTAAAACTGTCAACGTTCACGCTCCCCACCGCTACGTAACCGCTCAAAATCTGATCGAAGCTGTACATTTATTGCTGAACGCGCTGGTTGTTTCCGTTCCCGGAAAACTGAAATTTGTCGCCGTGTCCAATCTCGGCTGGCCGACAGAAACCTTGGAAGTAGCACTTTATAAAATTCTTGAGTCAGACAAAAATCTGCCGATTTATTTTCAAGGACTTTTGCCGGGATACGAAGAACCGTTTTTCCTCGGACAGTTTGACTGGAGCAAACCTACAGACATTCACCTTCTAATTAATGTTCTGGAAGATCCTTTTAGAATTGTTGACAATGCTGGCGACATGGTGACTGTAGAATTAGCTCCTTTTTCTTTGCGCGTGTTAGATAAACAAGTGTCGAACCTGGAAAGCTTAATCAGCACTCCTGATTTACCGGAAGTGCAAATCAAGCACGCTCTAGTCGCAGCGGAAAAAGAAGTGATTGCTTCCTCTTTTGCGTGGAGTTCCGCCCAAGACTTGTTGAAGATTTTGCAGTGGGGAGTTAATCCGAAGAAATTGCAAGGTTACGGAACGGAAATCGCTGATTACAGGGAAATTATCGAACTTCTCCTGCAAGGAATGTGCGGGCGGCTCAACCAAGAAGTCTTGAACAGTGCTGGAGTTACTGCTGATGAATTTGATGATTTAGTTGAAAGTCTTTCTACGCTGGATTCTATTCAAGCAGAAGTGACATATTTGCGATCGGTGTCGAGATATGTCAGAGAATTGATACCCCCCGCACAGTTCACCAAAAAAAAATATGAACCTGTTCCTGTCCGCGATGCAGCGTAATTGGAAAAGAGTTTAGAGATGGCTTTGCTGTTTTTAGTGTATTAAAAACAGAACACCCCGAAACCCGGTTTCTTTGAGAAACCGGGTTTTTCAAGTCTGAGCCTGTTTGAGATTTAATTAAGTCGAGCTACTTAAAAGTGTAAGAAGCGATTGGATATGGTATCATGTTCGAGCGGACAACTGCCATCAAATAGGTTCGTAGTGAGGACTTTAGTCCTCATATCAGAGAATTAAAGTTCTCACTGCGAACCTGACAACGGTTATTTGAACCGACAGACTCTGATAGCTTAGATATCACTGCTCGCTGAGTTGACAAAGGTGCAATTTGATTGAATTAACTCAATGGCAGAAGCAAATAAAATTAAATTAAGGTACTAGAATTGTGCAAATAAATCAGCTAGCGTTCTTATTTGTTGATGTTGTACTCTTGACGATCGCCCTAATCCTACTAATTCCCATCGCAGTTCTATTTCTAGAATGCAGTGCAGCCTTCCTGTCGAACCTCGCTCCCACAGACGAAACAAAAGAACCCCGCCCCAAAATAGCCATTTTAATTCCCGCCTACAACGAAGCAGCAGGAATAGCTGCCACCATCTCTACCATTCTGCCGCAGCTAACACCTCAAGACCGCCTGTTAGTGATTGCTGACAACTGCACCGACGCCACGGCAGAAATCGCCCGCAACATCGGTGCAACGGCGATCGAGCGCCACGACACAGAACGCAAGGGGAAGGGATACGCGCTGGATTTCGGCTTGCAGTCGATCGCCTCAGACCCCCCAGAAGTAGTGATCATGGTTGACGCAGACTGCATCTGTCAGCCAGACGCCATAGAAAAATTAGCCCGGGTTGCAATGGCCGAACAAAGACCGGTGCAGGCCACATATTTAATGGAACAGCCGCCCAATCCTACCCCCAAAGATTCCATTTCAGCCTTAGCATTTCTCGTGAAAAACCTAGTCCGCCCCAGCGGATTAAAACAGCTAGGATTCCCGTCATTGCTAACAGGTACGGGCATGGCTTTTCCTTGGTTAATCATTCGAGATGTTCCTTTAGCTAGCAGCAATATCGTGGAAGATATGCAAATGAGTTTGGATCTGGCGATCGCCGGACATCCAACCGTATTCTGCCCCGAAGCCAGAGTCACAGGATGTTTGCCGCAGCAGCAACAAGTAGCTAAAACTCAAAGAACCAGATGGGAACACGGACACTTGCA
>JBDTEI010000007.1:0-2751 GCA_039922675.1 Microcoleus sp. | reverse complement strand
TGGCAATTGCTTTAAACTTAAGTCATTGTAATCCCCCTTAGCAATCGCTGGCAAAACATAGCGCAAATACATAAAATTATTTTCGCTTTTGTGTGCCAATTGTTCGACAAAACTTGCATCGAGAATGCCCCGCTCTTGAATCCACTTTCTCAGTCCATCCTTATAGTCAGAACCGGCATTGATAACAGACCAAATATACTCTTTGATATCATCTTGATTAAAATTGACATACTGGTCATCTCTCAAATCTAATTCTTTAACCGGAACTCCCGGAGATACAGACAGTCGCTTTTTACCGAGGTGATAAGGTCGCCTAGTCAGCAGAAAATAAACGTTATCTGGCAGAGTTGTCGGTAAATGTAAAAGATTTTCTCCCGGTTCTTGTTCGACTTCATCCAGTGCATCAACTGCAATTACCAAACGTTCGCCCAAAGTGAGCTTTCCCGCCACCTTTGCCAGTAAAGTCGGTAAGTCAGCATCTGCTGAATTTGGCAATTGATAGCGGTCAATTAATTGCTGGCGAATGCTCTTCAAAAACAATTCTGGTCGGTTGCGGCCTTCTACCAGAATATTGAAATAGCAGGGAGATTTATGTTCCGAGACGTATTTGGCAACGATCGAACTTTTGCCCATTCCCGCATCCCCGATGATTGTAAAATAACCGTGAGGATTTTCGGTGATAAAGTCCTGAAAAGCCTTAAAAACAAATTGGCGGCCACAAAAGGTTTTAATTTTTTCTGCTATCAGTGATTCAAACTCTGGCGGCAGCGAATTTTTGGCATACCAATCTTTGGTGTCAACAATATCTGTGGGTTCTATTCCTAATGCTTTAGCAATATTCTCGACTGCCCATCTTTCTACGCCATTAAGACATTTTCTTGTACCAAGTAAGCGCTGAATTGTATCAGTGGAAACCGTAGCTTTTGTCGCTAGTTCTTCTATCGTCAGGTTAGCTTGCTTGTATGATTCTTTGAGCTTGCGTTTTCCAGTTGCACTCGATTGAACTTTATCGGATTCGCGCATAGTAGGTTTTTCGGTATGGTTATTAGTTTTTCAGTTAATTCGATAATTCGATAATCCGACATTCCGACAGTCCGACAGGGGTTGAAACCCCCGTCTCATAGCGAAAGTCGTCTGAAGACGACTAAAGATTAGTATTTTAGTCGGTTTCAACCGACTTTTGCTATGAGCCAGGGAATTAATTCCCTGGTGGATTTCGGGAAAATCCGACAGTCCAAACTTACGCACTCCGACCAAAGAAACCGGGTTTTTCCCCGAATCTACGGGTGACAACGAAATTTTTTCGTAAAAACCCGGTTTCTGATTCCCCATTTGTAAATCCTAATGTAATTACTTCTTTCTGACTAGGGTAGATAAGTTTTAATCTCCTGCCCTATCTGCCATAAAATTTTGGGCAGATCACAAATTAAAACTAACCTTGTCTGCCCTAGACTCTGACTTTTTGCTTCAGTAGGATATCTGTAACAAGAGCAACCTACTAGGAGAGCAAACAGCTATGAATTTTAACTTATTCGGCAACTCGCACCCTGATGAAGATTATAGCGAACTTAAAAAAGAAATGCTCCGAGAATCGCTGCGGCAAGTCCGCCAAACCTACAATCTTGCCCTTGCAGTCACCGCCGCCTCGGCTATGATTACTTTCGGAGGCGTCGGACTGCTGTATTGTAATAAAATCTCGGAAGCTACCGTTACTGCTTCCGGCGGATTGTTGGCAAGTTTGGGCAGCATTCAGTTTGCTAAGCAAAAGCAGGAAGAATTGCGCGAGATGATGGAGGATTTAGAAGAGTAATTTCTCCAATGGTAGGGACACGGCATTGCCGTGTCCTGCATAGGCTTCTGTGACTAATTACTGATAAAATCGACTTCTTCACAAACCAATTCAGCGATTTTCTGCGCCGCCCCAGATGCGCCGCGCACAGTCCGCAGCCGATCGCCCATTCGTGCTAATTTATCAGGATTACTCAAATAGTCGATCGCCAAATGGGCCACAACATCCGCTTCCAGCCGCCCAACCAACTCCGGCACAATCTCCTCGCCCGCCCAGATATTCGGCCAAGCATAAAGCTTTCCCTTCCCTAATTGCAGAATCAGCCAATTAATCGCCGTCGCAAAAACAGAACCAACTAACGGCAAATTTGCCAACAATCCCGGCAAACCATCCCAAGCTTTCATCGCATCCAATTGCTGCGTCGGAATCAACACAATCATCGGTATAGCTAACGAACCCAATTCCGCAGTATTCGCCCCCACAGTAGTTAAACAAAGACTGCATTCCGATAGCAAATCGTAGGCTGGAGTTTGCGTCCAAAGTTCTATTTGTAAGCCAGTTGCTGTCTGCAAAAACGGCGATTCTGTTAAATGCAGTTCCGCGCTGGCGTTGTCAAATAAATGCAGGCATGGATTTTGTTTAGGGTCGGCAAAACGTGCTAGAGTTTGCACATCTAAGGTAGGAGCAACCGGAATTACAAAGCGCGTTTCAGGGCGGACTCGATGGATCGATTGGGCGATCGCCAAACACAACGGTACACCTAAAGCTAATTTCGCCGCCTTAGAACCCGGCAACAATCCAATTAATTCTGTTTTGGGAAGAGGCGGTGCGCTGCCTTTTGCCTCCGATTTACGATCGCCTACTTCAGCAATCAAATCTCCCACAACTGTAAATTTATCAGCATATTTTTGCGGAACTTTAGCAAAAACTTCCGGTTTCATCGCCGCAAACTTATCAATCCA
>JBDTEI010000006.1:0-4849 GCA_039922675.1 Microcoleus sp. | reverse complement strand
CGGTGACACCTTTGTGCGTGGCGGGTTTTGCTGCGGCGAGGGCGCTTTCGACTCGCAACGATGACCCGACTCATGCTTGCCGTCCGTTCGATCGCGATCGTGATGGTTTTGTCGTCGGCGAAGGCGCTGGCATTCTGATTTTAGAAGAAATGGAGTACGCTCTGGCGCGCGGCGCCAGAATTTACGCAGAAATCGTCGGCTACGGTTTAACCTGCGATGCGTATCACATGACATCCCCAGTACCGGGGGGCGAGGGTGCGTCGCGGGCGATCGCTTTAGCGCTCAAGGATGCTGGTTTGACACCGGATATGGTGAGTTATATCAACGCTCACGGCACGAGTACGCTTCCCAACGACTCTACTGAAACGAAGGCGATTAAGAAGGTATTGGGAGACCATGCTTACAAAGTAGCCATTAGTTCTACCAAGTCAATGACCGGCCATCTTTTGGGCGGTTCTGGGGGAATTGAGGCGGTGGCTGCGGTAATGGCGATCGCCAATGACAAAATCCCACCGACAATCAATCTGGAGAATCCCGATCCTGAGTGCGATTTGGACTATGTTCCGCATACAAGTCGCGATCTAAAAGTTGATGTAGCGCTGTCCAATTCCTTTGGATTTGGCGGCCACAACGTGACGCTGGCCTTCAAAAAGTTTGTTCCGTAACCGGAAGTCAGAAAGTCGCAAGTTAGAAGGTAAAAAATTAATTTTTTACCTTTTATTTTTTTTAGGTCAATTTTAGATTGGGCGCACTGCGACGAAGAAACCGGGTTTTTTGCCCAATCTGCGTTGCTCCAGCGAATGATTTTCGTAAAAAACCCGGTTTCTGGCCACCCGTGCGTAAGTCATAAATTTGTTGGCATTGGCGGGATATGAGTGAGATTACTGCTGAGCAAATACTGGAAATCAAGGCTATTGTCGATCGTTATGAAAACTTTAAATGTGTTGAGTGCGCCAGCAATATCAAAGATTACTTGACAAGTCAAGGAATTCATGGAAAGCGCATAAAACTGTACACAGGAGAGGCAATAGGTTGGAACGGCAACATTTATGATGATAGCGTACCGGGAGAGGCTATTTCAGTAAATGGTCGTCACGAAGGAATCGCTATTGTTATCAACAATGTTGAAACAGTTTTTGACAATCATCACTCTGACGGACTTCCGAGAGATGAATGGATAGCAAATCTACAGTTTCATGATAAAATATTGAATAATAAGCAGTTTCAAACAAAGGAGGAAGAGTTTTAAATGGAAACCATTGTAAAAACAGAAGTTGTTAATAACAAGCCTGAAGTTAAATCAGAATATTTATTGGACTTACTGCAAAGAATCAAACAGAGACCTGGTATGTACTTGGGCAAGTGTTCAATTACCCGCCTGCGTGCATTTTTAGATGGATACGGTATGGCTAGAGCAGAACTTGATGTGCCCAGAAGTCAACAAGAACACGATTTAAACGGATTTCAAGAGTGGATACAGGAAAGATATCAAATTACGTCAACTCACGGATGGGACAGTATCATTCTCTTCTTTTCTGTTGATGAAAAAGATGCCCTCGATAAGTTCTTTAAACTATTGGAAGAATTTCTGAATCAGGCTAAAATTGCTGAGGATAAGGAAACTTAGCATAGATGTCTCAAATCCTCACTTGACAATCCCTGGATCAAGATTCAACCTTAATTCTAGGAAGTAATTGCCGAAATCGAATATTGATTACCCGCTGAGCTAGGAAATTTAACAGAAAATGCTTGCACATTTTCCTGATTAAAATTAGGGGCATAATACTGCTTGATTTTGTCAAATGTCAGTTCGCATCCTCCTGTAATATCAGTTGCATAACCTGTTTCAAGTTCCCTCATATACCCCAAAGCTGCTGCAAAGCCTTCAGGATCTTTCTCTGCCTCAATTTTAACAGATAAAGGATTTCCTGAATCGTTTTCGTAAAGTAAACTGATTACTCCTTTTCCTGCCCTTTTCCATTCAAAACCAGTAATTTTTTCCTTATTAATTTCTAGTAAATTATCGCCGTTTCTGACAATCAAATAGTTTTCTACATCAAAAATCATGGGTGGATCAGAAACTATAGTTAGTTCTCCCCATTCCCCAACTCTTAAATAGTATTTTCCATCCGCCCTAAAAAATTCGTCTATATTACCATAATCAATGCTGCCATCGGGATCTGCAATTGGGCTGATGTTGTTCACAACCAAATCGTAGGTTTGAGGGTGCGGGAAATTTACCGTCATCCGCCGATAACAATACTGTTCCCCTGGTAAAGGTTGAGTGTATAGAGAGTGATTCTCAGTGAGGACAGTTTCTAAGAGGATTTGTATAGATATTTTAGCATTAATGCTGAGTACATAGCTATCCTCTAAATAAATATTTTCAAATCCCGGAAACTGCCAGTAGTTTAAGCGTTCCATTGTTAAATGTCCCAATCGATAGGAGTATGATTAGCTATACTTTTTCTGTTAACGAGCTTTCCTTGTAGATCGATTCTACTGCCTTTAGCATTTTTTAGCTCTACATGAGGGTGATTACTTCCCGGAGCTCTTGGAGTTCCCTGTTTTAGCGTTAGCCTAGCTACTCCGTTTTTATCAATATATTTTAACGGGCCATTAGGTGTTTTATTCGGATGCCAGCCCTGTTGTGACTCAGCCCACATTTTAAAGTCGCTGGCTTTTGGATTAATGCCAGTTGAGATAGCTTGTATGATTCGTCCCCATGCCATTCGCCCTGCTAGAGTTGCCATACTTTCACAATAAATTAGCTGATTCTGCCCGGCAATAACTCCAACCGATATCGGTACAAAGCCACAGGATGCCCCCCAGCAGCAAAATAATCCGGGTCTTGCGGCGACAAATAAATTGCTGTCACCTGATCCGCCTCAATTCTTTTACTCGCAGAATCGCCATTTTCCGCGCTTCCAACTACTCGATAAGCCGTGGTTGTTTCCACCTCGTTTAAATAAATATCAGTCTCTCCCCGAAACACCTGCTGAGAAATCTCTGTAGACACAAATTCATCGGGATTCGGCGTTTCAGTGCCCCGACTGGTAACAATCGAAACGAGTTGGCGATCGCCTTTGAGTATGGTAATCTGGCGGTTGGGATTGTTCGGATCGACTTTCACGGAAAGTACGCCGCCGTCGCCTAAATAGGCTTTGGCGATGTTCAAACCGTTAAAAGTGCGATCGCCCACAATCTTCTTAGCTAGCTTAGATTTATAATTAGAAAAAAAACCAGTATTTATTTCCGGTTGAAATCGCACTTTAAATAATACCGGCTGCTGCAAATACTGGCGGTTGCTTTCAAATCCGGGCGTGACAATATTTGGCGCTAAAGGAGCGGCTAAATCCACTAAAGTGCTAGCAACATTCCAATCGCCGGCCATCCAGTCTGGATACACCAAATCTCCCTTAGCAGCAGCAATAGCAGGTTTGCTTTCCCAATTGGGAAAACTGGAAATGCGATCGGCCAAAACCCCCGCCCTGGCAGCCCCACCCCACAGTAACACTGCTAAAACCAGGCAAAAAACCCAAATTAATTTCATACAAAATTACATTAAATCTACGGGTAAGATGTGCACCGCGCACCGGTTGACTGGCGTTTCAGCGTTGCGATTGCCACCAAGGTGCGCAGTGCGCCACCCTACAGCAGTTCAACAGGTGCAGGTTCCCAAACCTCCCCGTATTTTTCCTTCAATTCGTGCCAATTTTCCACCTGTCCCGGTTCGTATTCCCCCGGTTTTCCCCACTGCAAAAACGCGCTCAAAGCAGCATCATTTTGTTCGTCCAGAAAACGAATTGCATAAGTAGTAAAATTGCCTCTTTTTGCCTCACCCGTCTCGAACTTCACCTGTTTGATTTTGTCCATATTCAAGTGAAACTCTAATATTTCGGCGTGCATATTTGCATATTTTCCCTTGGGTAACTCCGCATAAAATAGCTTGTGAATTGAACCGCGCACTTCCAGCACAGCCGCGCTGCTAGTCACGATTAAACGCAGAGTTCCCAATTTTTCGCAAGCTTCTAAGAATTCTTTGAGATTAGGCATAATTTGGTAGGTAATTGGGAATGGGTAATTGGTAATTGCTTCCAATCACAACTGTCAACTGTCAACTGTCAACTGACTATTTTTCGTGAAGTTCGTAAGCCGCAACAATCCGCTGTACTAGCGGGTGTCTCACCACATCGGCCTGATTGAATTCGCAGAAAGCAATGCCCTCAACATTGCCCAGAATTTTTTGAGCAACTGACAATCCCGACTGTTGGTTTGGTGGTAAATCCGTTTGAGTGATATCGCCCGTCACTACCATTTTCGATCGAAAGCCGAGACGAGTCAACACCATTTTCATTTGAGCAGGCGTTGTATTTTGAGCTTCGTCCAAAATTACGAAAGCATTGCTGAGAGTGCGCCCTCGCATATAAGCTAAAGGAGCTACTTCGATTAAGCCTCTTTCCATTAAATCGGCCATTTTTTCGGGGTCGATTATTTCTTGGAGGGCGTCGTAAAGCGGGCGCAAATAGGGATCGACTTTTTGCTGCAAATCTCCAGGCAAAAATCCTAATTTTTCCCCAGCTTCTACGGCTGGCCTGGTTAAAATCAGCCGTTCGTACTGCTTGCTTAATAGCGCTTGTACGGCCAAAATAGCTGCTAGAAATGTTTTGCCAGTACCCGCTGGGCCGATGCAAAATGTCAGGTCGTGGGTGCGTACTGCTTGGACGTACTGGCGCTGCTTGAAGGTTTTGGCTCGAATTTCTTCGCCGCGGCGGGTTTTGGCGAGTACGTCTCGTTGCAAGTCTTGCAAATCTTCTTGGCGGTTGGTATCCAATGCGTAGCGCGCTGT
>JBDTEI010000005.1:0-4660 GCA_039922675.1 Microcoleus sp. | reverse complement strand
TGCACCAATTGGTCGCGCATTTGCAGCTCTTCGGTGAGACGAGATACCTCTGATTGCAGTTCTTTTGAGCTTACAAGTTTAGTTAGATTCACGATGACTCTCAGCTTTTGCTATAAAATGTGTTTCTTTAAAATATCTTTCCCTTACCGAGGAAGCAAGACGCACGGTCAAAGTTTTTAAGCCGCGTCGGCGCGATCGAGCGATCGACCATCAGCCAAGGGTAAAGCTCAGTTTAACGCAGATCTGGTCTAACCGATCGCCACCGAGAGCACTTTGCCAGCTTCATCCAAGGTGCTGCCAAAACAGATTATTCCGTCCTCGTGACCGGCCATCGCCAGAATTTTGCGATCGGCGAGATTCTCCTCCCCAAAAAGTCTAAACATTTCTAAGGCCATTTGAGGAGTGCCGTAAGGTATTTCTTTTCTAGTAGTAGGAATCTTAAACAGCAGTTGTTGCCAGAGTTGGGGATTGTGGATGTGAATTATCGCCCCCACATCGCCAGCGTGAAGATATAGTGCTGCGTGAGTCAGGGACTCCGACGAAGCTGGTACGGGGCCCCGGCAGCAGAGGAAATTTTGTTCTAAGTTAAATTCGGTAACAGTACAGTAGGATTCTGGCCCTAGCTGCGGCAAGTGTGCTGTCTGGGTGCCGGAAATCACGAACTGGCAAGAATTGCCAATCCTGACGCTGACGTTCCCAAACCCGATGCCATTTTCGTAGACGGCAATTAGTCCCCAAGAGTGGAGCCGATCGCGCCATTCCATCAAATCTGCTATGTCCCCGGCAGCTACAGGGTCTGCCTCTTTCCAGTCACAGCGGTACTTAACGACTCCTTCATCCATTCATTTTCCTGCAAATTGCGGACACGACAGACACGGCAGGGTCAAAGACTTCACCGAATTTGTCAAACTGCTTTTTTGCCGGCTGCGTCTAGTCTACATTCCAGTGTCGCCGTAATTGGCGATCGACATCAGCAAAAAGTAAACTACGAAAGAAGAGCCAATTATTCCAAATATCATAGGTCTAGCCTCAACAGGTAATTGCAAAAGTTAAATGTAAGAAGCACGCTTTCAGGCTGGGAGTTTGATTCCAGGCGATCGCCCGATCTAGTTTCTTCTGTGAAACTATGTAACACCCCGAACAACTTATAGCTTTAGACTACAGCATTTATACTGAGCTGAGTTACTCCCTAAGAAATATTTAACGATAAACTATGCCTTTATCGGTAACTCAGGTAAAAAGCAACTGTATATTTACGTATTTTTTTCATTATAGATACATGGAAGCGAGCGGCGCACCAAAATTACATATCTTAAAGATTTTTTAACTAATTACGCAAAAGGCAAGCCGATCGAGCATTCACTGCCCGATCGGCTAAACTCTTCTGTGGAGCGCTCACGCCCGCAGCCCTTTAAATGTGGAAGTGATACAAAATGCTACCGTCGTCTTTAATTTCGCAATTGGCATTAAAGACTTCAGCTTGTTGGTTCAAAAAACGCTGAGCCACATCCGGCGACAGCCGCGTCTCCATCGCAAACCGCACCAAAGTGATTTCGCCGCTGCCTTCCTTGATCAGTCGGTACAAAGCACTTTGGAGCCTTTCGCTCTCTTCTCGCTGAAAAGCTGCTTTGTACCTCCAATCCGCCACCGAAGGAATCAAACCGCGGCTGACCAAAATCGCCAACAGCAGGCCAACTCCCACAATCAGAGGCACAGTCGGATCGCTTGTAGGCGTCGCCACAATTTGCGGCGCTGTAGCGGGGGCCAAACTGCTCACCATTTCTTTTTCCGAGGCTTGCGTATCCGCCATCGCAAGCTGAGTTTTGTTGTAAACGTCTTGCTGAAGCTTCATTTGCTGCAACAGGCGAGCGCGCTCTCTTTCGTATTGGTCGAGTTGTTGTTGAGCTTGTTTCAGGTCTTGAGTGACTTGTGCCAAGCGTTGGTTGAGCGACTGATTGACTGATTGCCACCGATATCTGTTAATCAGGCGGCTTTTTTCAACCATGCCCTTCATCAACATATCCGCCGTTTGCACTGCTTGATCCCGATCGAGCGAGCGATACCCAACAGCAATCTGTAGAGGTTCTTCCGGCTTAGAAATCTTGACGCTAGCATTTTGTCGAATTTGCTGAGGCGACAGCTTAACTGCATCTGCCACTGCTTTGACAACATTATCTGCCAGCAGAACATCGGGAGTCAGTTGCTCTCCCTGCTTGAGAATTGTCGCGCCCGTGCTCGAAAATTTGACTGGCGGACTATTAGAACCTAGAGTGCCTTGAGCCAAGAATCCCGGCAGCGGAGCTAGGCGGTAGGCTAATGCCCCTGAAATACCCATAATTACAGCAAAACTGCCTAGGGCAATCCATCTGTACTGATTTGATGAAGATCTAAAACGTAAATTTCCCATTTTGATAGTCAAGTCATAACATTCACTTTGCTGTTGCAGCTAGTCCCAAACCAAAGAGCGATTGTCTCTTTCTTTTGAATGAAATTGACTGCGGAAAAATCACTCAGATTGTAGCGAAAAGCTCTCAGATCGGCTTTTCAGAGTTGCAAATATTCATGTTTCCAAAAAAGCACCGTACCTGTGTTTTTTCGCAACTATAACCTCAGCTTTTTTGTTTGGGAATTACTCAAAAAATTGCAGGTATGACGATGATAAAGTCAAGTTTGTTACCATCTGGGGAGCCTCGTGCGAGAGTGAAATCTTGCGGAGCCTCGCCGTGTTTGTTGACACTTAAAACTTTGACTTTTTCGCCTGCTGCAATCCTTCAATTATTTTACTTCTTGCTGTGCGTTTTGCGGAAGCGATCGCGCCGATGCGTTGTTGCTCGATCCTGCGATCGCCCGCAGGTTGTACGGCACTTCGCTCTCATCTGAGATGCCCTCAAACTCGATACTTCTTCTCACGGCACATTCACACCGATCGCAATTACGCTCAACGAAGCCATCAAGCCCGCAGGATTGATCGGCTAAACTCCCGATCGCGATTAACCAACTGCTAATTTTGCAGATATTCTCAAATAAGAGCCGGTAAAACAATCAAAAAAAACTTAAATATTCTTCCTAAAAAGTTACTAGCCCAGAATTATACCACGCACTAACAGTAATTGCTAAAAATAAAAAAGTTGTGGAGCAGGCCGCAAGACCTGCTCCACATCAAACGATCGTAGAATAAACTTATGAGCGATCGAGCTTGCCCGACGAAAGTTCAGAAGCCGATCGGCAAAATAAGACCCTCGCGGGCCATGACAGCCTTGGGAAAAGCGATTTGCACATCTTCGGCGATGAGATCGAGAAAATCGTCAGTATGAGCCGGATCGTGGTGAAAAATCACCACCCGTTTCACCCGGGCCTCCTTAGCCATTTTCACCGCTTCCTGCCAAGTCGAGTGTCCCCAACCCACCTTCGGCGACTTGGGGTTGTGATATTCCTCGTCGGTGTACATCGCATCGTAGATCAGCACATCAGCGTCGAGGGCTAAATTGTAAACATTTTCATCGATTCGATCGGGAAAATGTTCCGTATCCGAACAGTAAACAACAGAACGTCCCTGCCAAGTCACCCGATACCCCATAGCAGTATTCGGGTGATTCAAAGAACCAGTCCTAATCTCAATATCATCCAGCATCATCGTCTGGTTATGATCGATCTCGTGAAAATTCAAA
Source organism: Microcoleus sp. (assembly GCA_039922675.1). Lineage (GTDB taxonomy): Bacteria > Cyanobacteriota > Cyanobacteriia > Cyanobacteriales > Microcoleaceae > Microcoleus. The sequence goes on along the minus strand of JBDTEI010000005.1, from coordinate 992 downwards.
TCTGCCGGCAAACCCATCAGCGGCACAGGCGAATTCGAGTGCAAAACCCGTTCGACGAAGTGCCGTTTCAGGCAATCTCCATCCGGCGGAATCGCCCCATAAATATCAAACCTATTGCCGCGGATAAAAGCTGGGGCGAACAGCGGGAAACCTTGAATGTGATCCCAGTGATAGTGAGTAAAAAACATATAAGCTTGCACGGGCATTTCTTGCATCAACTGGTCTCCCAGCATCCGCAAGCCAGTTCCGCCGTCAAAAATCAAGCGTTTTCCACCGACTCGCATTTCCAAACAAGAAGTATTGCCGCCGTAGCGAACAGTTTCCGATCCTGGTGTCGGAACACTGCCCCGCACGCCCCAGAACTGTACGACAAAATCATCCATACCTTTTATTGATTCCGAGGGTTGAGGGCAATCAACGGGAGTTGCCGCTACAGAGGACAAGCTGATTTCCATTTTAAAATTCAGATTTTAAGGTTCCACATTGTCCGTGATGGCGCAGCAGATGGTCGCACAAAACTAAAGCTACCATTGCTTCCACCATTGGCACAGCTCTTGGCAAAACACAAGGGTCGTGCCGTCCTTTGGCCGCTAGCAGCGTTGCTTCGCCCTCTCGGGTCACAGTGCGCTGTTGCTGGCGAATTGTCGCAGTTGGCTTGAAAGCCGCCCGCAGAATGATATTTTCACCGTTAGCAATGCCACCCTGAATTCCGCCTGAGCGATTCGTTACTGTACGAATTTCTCCTTGTTCATCAGTATAGTATTCATCATTATGTTCGCTGCCCTTAAGTAGAGTCCCGGCAAAGCCCGAACCAATTTCAAAGCCTTTGCTAGCGGGTAAGGACATGATCGCTTTGGCCAAGTCGGCTTCGAGTTTGTCGAATACGGGCATTCCCAGGCCTTTGGGTACGTTGCGGGCGACGCATTCGACGACACCGCCGATCGAATCTCCACTGTCGCGCACTTTTTCGATCAGATCAATCATTTTGGTGG
>JBDTEI010000004.1:0-3287 GCA_039922675.1 Microcoleus sp. | reverse complement strand
CCAACTGTTGAAACAGCATACTCGGCAAATATGCCGCACCGCCTACCCATTCGGCTTCGCTGCTTAAATCTGCCAAATTTTTAAAGGCTTCAAAAATGCTGCCTGCCACCATTGTATTCTTGACGCGGCCGACAATTTTGCCTTTTTCTACTTTATAGCCTAAGTCCAAATTGACGGAAAATTCGCCAGCTAACTGATTGGACTGACCGGCGCCTAAAACTTGTTCTACTATGAGACCTTCGTCCATGCTAGCAATCAAGTCTTGAGTGCTGGTATTTCCTGGGGAAATGCAGAAGTTAGTCAAATCTGGGCCTGGGCGAGACAATCCGCCACGAAAACCGTTGCCGGTTGATTGTACACCGGCGCGGGCGGCCCATCTACGATCCCAATAAAATCCGGTAACAGTTCCTTTGTCAATCAAGGTTTTGCGGGTGGTGGGCGTACCTTCGTCGTCGAAGGGACAGGCGGAAGGGCCCAAAGTTGGGTCTTCAAAAAATGTGAAGCGTTCGTCAAATAAGGTTTCGCCGATTTTGTCGGCTAGGGGAGAGGCTTTTTGGACTACTGTTTGACCTGAAAGGATGGTATCAAATAGGCTCCCTAATGTGCTGGCGGCGGCTCTGGGGGTAAATAATACTGGGTAGGAACCGCTGGTAATGGTGGCTGGATGTTCGGCGAGGCGGTATTTTTTCGAGGAGTGATTGCAGGATGCTGTTGGTGTCAAGGGCCCGATCGCGCGCGACATCGTAACTGTATGCTTGCATAAAGTCTTCTCCCTTGACCAAGTTGCCTGCGATCGTCCCGCTGACTATTTGGCTGCATCTTTCGGCATACACGTCTCGCGTCGTGGCAATTTTCACGCGGCCGCTGCGGACGTGAAAGCCTACATCTACCATAATATCGGGATTGTAGGCGTGAACTTGCTCGATGAGGTTTTTGCCGTTTTCGACTAATTCAGCAGTTGTGGGCGGAGTGTAGGTGGTTTCCGGGCCTTTTAGATGGAAGTTGGAGGCGAGTTCAAATTCTGCGCGATCGCCGATTTCGGCTGTTTGAATCGCTGCATCTACTAAGTCGTCTATCCGGGTTAAGTCTGTGGAACTAGCAAAGCCGATTTTGCCTTTGTAAATCAGCCGGAGTGCTACGCCTTGCAGTGCTTTGGTTTGCAGGGATTTGAGGCGATTGTTCTCAAATTCGATCGGCGTGTCTTGACTCGACAGGTAGTATACTTCAGCAGCATCAGCTCGCTGACTTGCCAGTTTCAAAATTTGCTCTATGGTGGAATCGCTCACAATAATAATCGCCTTTTAGGTTGGTCTTTTTTAATTTTAGCTTTGTTAGCTGGCAGGCTGACGATTTTAGATTTTAGATTTTAGATTTTAGATTTACTTATTTCCTAAATCTTTGATTGATAAGTGAACCGCAGATGTCAGGCAGATGTCAGGCAGATTAACGCAGATAATTTCAAGATAATTTGTGAATAAATGCAATCTTGTCTCTTCTTGCTTCTATCCAATTTCACTATCCGTTAAATCCGTTAAATCCCGTACATTGCTCGTTGCCTAACTTCCTTCTCTGGCGACGATAAATACAAAAATATTTCACCCATCGGTTACATTCGTGGAGCGAATCCGTTGCCGAAGTTCCTTCTACTTAACTCAGCCAAGCTAAGCCGGCTAAGGTAAGAAATATCGCAATTAAAGACACCCAGATAAATCGATTGTCTTTGGTATTAACCTGACTCAAATCTATAGGTTCTGGTACGGCGGGCTTTGGTTTAGCGTACTTGATATCAGCGTTCGGATTGGCTTGAAAACTGATTGATTGATTTTCATCCAAAGCTGCCAAATCGGGGATTTTCACTGTCCATTCGTCAGGGATGCTGAGTTTTGGGGCTTCGAGAATGAATAGCAAGCGCTTGGCTTGCTGGCGGGTTTCTTGGCGGGGATGGTGGGTGAGTTTGCGGCAAAGGTCGATCGCCCTTTCTGTATCGCCAGAGGCTTCGTAGGCTGTCACCAGCCACATCTGTACCTCGCCGCCTAACCGGGAAGTACGATCGACCAAACCGGTAGCTGTTTCTAAACTCTGGATAGCTTGAGCGTAGCGGCCGCTCTCAAAAGCTACTTGGCCTGCTTTGTACTCAGTTTGAACAATTTCTAACTTTTCTGAAGTCACCAGCACCCACCCCATTGACAAATATTACTTCCCCAATGCCCCAAACACTAGAATTCGCTGTTGTTTTGCGACATACCTGACTCATTGTCCCGTTTGGAACCCAGCAAGTCTAACTGGTCTACCTTAATTACTGGCTTTGAGCGATTTGAACCGGTATTGCGGTCTTGCCAGCGATCGAACTTCAAAGAGCCAGTTACTCCAATTAGAGAGCCTTTGCGAACGTAGTCAGCAGCAATCTGCGCTGTTTTGCCCCAGATTTCCAGATTAAACCAGTCTGGCTGATCGCTGTTCTTGGTTTTGCGGTTGACTGCCAGCGTCAAACTACACTTAACTGTACCCGACTCAAAATATTTTACGTCCGGGTCGCCGCCGACGCGGCCTACTAAAGTCACAACATTAAGACTCATAAACTTTTTCGGGAATGTGCTCGATTGGTGGTGTAGTTAAACTCTCCTAGACCCGCGAGCGTCTGCCAGCCTAACTTGTAACAGCGCGAATCAGGGCTTCATCCTGATTTTACACCCACTTACCAGAACATATTGATTGTGGATGATTGGCGAGTCTTCACTCAACTCGCGATCGACAATGTTACGTTTCTGACTAGACTCAGGATGAAAAACGTAATAGAATCCACCTCGGTTACACTTTTGTAACAACATTATTGCACACAATACTATTTTAGTTTGGGGGGGGTACAAATCAGTGGGTCTTCTCAATCGATTTTCCAGAGATATGGGTATCGACCTCGGTACTGCTAACACGCTCGTTTATGTATCCGGCAAAGGTATTGTTCTGCAAGAACCTTCTGTAGTGGCGATCGACCAAGACTTAAAAATACCGCTGGCTGTCGGAGAAGATGCTAAAAAAATGCTCGGGCGCACGCCCGGGAATGTCATAGCATTGCGCCCGCTTCGCGACGGGGTAATCGCCGACTTCGATACAGCCGAACTCATGCTCAAGACTTTTATCCGCAGGGTTCACGAAGGCAGAAGCTTAGTTTCGCCCCGGATTATTATTGGCATCCCCAGCGGTGTCACCGGAGTCGAGAGGCGGGCTGTCATTGAGGCGGCTACTCAGGCTGGTGCTAGAGAAGTTCGGTTAATTGATGAACCTATCGC
>JBDTEI010000003.1:0-8926 GCA_039922675.1 Microcoleus sp. | reverse complement strand
AATCCTCGGCGTCTTCTTTGAGCATATCGCTGTAACCAATAATCGCGTTGAGGGGAGTGCGCAATTCGTGGCTCATATTGGCTAAAAAGGCGCTTTTGGCTTGGCTGGCTGCTTGAGCGGTTTGAGCTACTTTTTGGAATTCTTCTGCTAATTTGCGCTGGGTAATGTCTTCAGCAATGCCGACGATCCGATAAATTTCTCCGGTTTCGTTGCGGACTGGAAAAGCCCGATCGCGCACCCAGCAAACTGAACCGTCCGTTGTAGCCCCCGTAGGGGATCGGACTACCCGATATTCCTCATCATAATCGCCCTGCACCTGTTTTTCAAAAGCAGCCTTGACGCGATCGCGATCGTCCGGATAAATAGCAGCCCAAAAAGCCTCTGGTTCTGACTGCAAACTCTCACAGCTCAAATTCCATATTTTCTCGCAAGCAGGGCTCACATAAACTATGTGCTGTTGATTGGGTTCTCTAATCCAAAATACCTCATGAATATTTTCCGCCAACTGGCGAAACTGCTCCTCGCTAGCCCGCAACTGCTCCACAGCACTGTGAAACTCTGTCACGTCTTGAATCAGCGATGCCACCCCAATTATACAACCGTCAACATCAACTAAAGTCGTATTGTACCACTGGCAAAGAATAATTTTGCCGTCCTTTCTAATATTCTCGTTAAGGCTGGTAACTCCTCCTTGATTAGTGAGCAAAGTAATAGATAGTTCCCTGACATACTCCTTAGCAGTTTCAGGAACTATTAGATCCACTCCGTGGCGTCCCATTGCTTCCAAGCGATTGTATCCAAAAATTCTTTCCGCTGACAGATTCCAGTCTGCCACTTCAAAATTGAGATTCCATTCGATCGCCGCCAAAGGAGTTTGATAGAGGTGGAGAGCGAGTTTTTGTTGAGATTTTTTCAGAGACGTAATTAATTTAGTTTTATCACCAATCGCAGCTTCCACCCGATCTTCGAGAGTAGTAAACGACTCTTCTAACTGACTGGCCATCGTATTAAAAGAGCGAGCCAAGACACCCACCTCATCCTCCCGCTCTACAGACGCTATCAAGTGGGGATCTACCGCCACCGATTCCCATTCTCCCCGCGACAGAGCCTCCGCAGCCTTGCTCAGACGCTGAATTGGCATCACAATCCACCTCGAAGTCAGACTCCCTAGAGCCGTCGCCACCACCAAAGCACCGAAACACAGCAACACTGTGTAGCGAGTGTTGGCGTTAATACTTTCCATAAAATCGGCTTCTGGAACCGCCACTACAATCAACCAATCGAGGCCCCTGCTGTCTGAGAGCGGTGTTACCTGTAAAAATTGCCGTTGTCCGTCGATCGTAAAATCTAACTGCTGAGAGCTATCAATCTTGCTCAAATCCCGGAAGCGTTCTTTCAAATAGCGGGCGGTCGATCGAATCAGAACATTGTTGCTGCTCGCTGCCGCAATCCGTTTCGGAACGCCGTTGCTCACAATAAATGGCGGTTCGGAAGTGGAATTTGCCACCAATTGTCCCGACCTTTCTACAATAAAAGTCTGTCCTGATTTACCAATCTTTAGGCTTCCCAAGAATTGATGGATGTCGGAAAGTGTCAAGTCAGCACCCAGGATTCCAATCAGTTTTTTATCCTTGCCATAAACTGGTTGAGCAGCCGTAATCGCTAGTTTTGGAGTGTCAAAATAAGTATAAATTTTAGTCCATGTCGGCTTCCGGGCCCGAACCGGAGCGATGTACCAAGGTCTGGTGCGGGGGTCGTAGTTAGGAGTAGTTTTTAAGAGCTTGGTTGATTCGCCGAACTCAGACGGCGCGTAGCTGTGAAAGTTATAGCCAGTAGATTTATTAGAAATCTGAACTTGCAACTTGCCATCGTCGAGGCGTTCAACTCCAAGGAAAGTTTTTTGTTCAGAGCCGAATTGAATGTAGCTAATTTTATCAAAGGTTTGGAGTTGTTTGAAGAAGTAGTTGCGCAAACTAACTTCATCCTGCACGTTCAAAATGCCGAGACGGATGGCATCAAGATTGAGCTGATTGATTTGGTGAGGCGTTTCGATATAACTATAAATATGTTGCTGGATGCGAGATGTGACTTCGGTTCGCAGTTGCGCGGCCACATCGTTGACAGCTATGCGCCCGTTCTGCAGGGACAGCCACCCGGTGAGCCCTACCGCAGCGAAAGTCTGGAGGGCAAAAGGCACAACAAGGACGACGCGAATTGGCACTTTGCCCCACATTTTTAAAATCGGGTCGGTCAGATATCTGATTGGCATGATGAAGCAGAAGTATTACGAACCCACAACATTAAGGTAAAGTACAACCTGATGAGCGCAGATTTTGAAGTTGAGATCATTTTAGTAGGCGAAGTGCTGTAAAAAACTCGGAATCTGCTGCTGGTAATTGAATTTTTAACGACTGCCACCGCCATTTTAGCGCGATCGTGCGTTTTGTCAGGAAGATCGAGGTTTTACAGTATCACTTCGCGATCGCACTCTCTTGGACTTATACTATACCTCTTGCAGAAATCTTCGAGTCATAGAGCAACCGCAGATATCAGGCAGATGCAACACCGATTGACGCAGATGGTTTCAGGGTATTTTCGGATTTTTGCAAGAGGTCTAATATTTTAGATTTTAGATTTTAGATTGGGACAGAGTGATGCTGTAACGCTTTAGAATTTGCTTGCAGTTGCATTCTTTTTTTAAACTGGTATCTGAAACCGGGTTGTTTGAGCGTGGGGGCGGGCTGCAACCTTTGTACTGCTGTGAAAAAACGGTGGATAGCCCGGTGGATGACCGCCCGTGCGTTCCGGACTAAGTATTTTTGTGGGACTTGAGCGCACTCATCAAAGAAACCGAGTTTGTGGTTCCCGACTCATTCCTGAAATGACGTATTTTGGCGTCTCAACCCGCTTGCTGCGTCAGTTCGATTTTTTCGATCGCACGATCGGCAAAATAGAAGTTTTCACAATAACTTTAATTAACATCTCCACACACAGCTACTTTTGATAGAGCGCAACTTAATTCTAGTTGGGTACAATAAGTATAGTAGGATGCAACTAGCGGAGGTATGGATGATGAACGCAGTTATTGCTACTCTTGGCACTGCTCTCGGACTGAGCTCAATTTTTATCGGTTTTACCCCGGCGGTTCTCGCCCAACAAAAACTGCAACCAGCGCCCCAAAATTCGGAAACGACTTTATCCGGGGACTCGCTCAGAACTGTGCAGGACAGAAGTGTGGACTCGGACTACCAAAACTTGATTGGTGAACAAGAAACGGCGGCTAATGCTGCTAGAAGGGAGCGCAGCTTGGGGGATACATTTCGCCTCAAAATCGGTTCCGAATTGGAATTTATCACTACTCCTTCCGAGGCCCAGCGCCAGGGAAATCCTTTACCTCCCAAACCCAGTGACAGCGGCGCAGGAGCTGGAGTTCAGCTTCAGCTAGGACTTTAGCAATTTTAAAGTAATTTATGTTAAGTAAACGATCGCTCGCGGAGTCCCATTTTTGAGGATCGAAGCTCTTGTGAGTGCGATCGCTTTTTTATCTGAGTTTTATCACAAGTTTTGTGCGGCTTCCATCACTGGAGAGTCTCTATTCTGAACCTAGAATTAGAGCAATTAAACATCTGATCTAGCCCGATTAGATACGTATCTTTACAATAGCGCATAAAACTGGCGGTGAAGGTCATGGGAAAGGCTCAACTGATCGATTATTTGCGGGGGGAGTTGGCGATATCGAATTCTGCGATCGCCGTTGCTCTGAGACACGATGACCAAGATGCCTGTCAACTGCCTATGGTTCTATGGCAGTATGGGTTAGTTACGCTGGAACAGTTAGACCTGATTTTTGATTGGCTGGAAGCTCAGCCAGCTTAGTAATTTAAAATTCAGAGTTTTAAAATAGGGATATCGGATTGCAGATTTTTGACAAATAAAGCTTGCACAAACGGTCGTCGAAAAGTATAGGGTTGAGTGTTGGGGTTGAGGTAGGGACACAGCAGTGCTGTGTCCTGTGTCCCTATTGTTATGGCTCCAAACGCCATAAAACAAGCCCCAGAAACTTTTAGGTGTGCCGGGGCTTGTTCGATTAAATTTGGTGGCGGGAAGTGGATTTGAACCACTGACCTTCGGGTTATGAGCCCGACGAGCTACCAGGCTGCTCTATCCCGCGTCGCTTTATGTGTCTCTACTCTCAAAAACCAACCCCTGCAACATTAAAGATTACAGGGATTGTTTCAAGTTGGTGGCGGGAAGTGGATTTGAACCACTGACCTTCGGGTTATGAGCCCGACGAGCTACCAGGCTGCTCTATCCCGCGTCGCTTTATCTACTCTCTAATATAAACACATCTTTCTGGAAATTGCAACCCCTAAATCAAAAAAACTTTTGAGATTGTGGGAGGGGTTGCTGAAATTGGCTCAGAGTCTCGATCGCCCTAAAGCATCGAAACTTCCCCCACTACCTCCAAGCGCTTAAATTCGCTGAGAGTCAGGTAAGTGTCCGAAAGAGTTTCGGCCTGAGTCGGAGTAATCCACCCCAACTGCTTGAGCAAGTGAATTGCCACAGCAAATTGAGCGCGCTTGCCGCCATCGGCGATCTTAATTGCCAAGCCCAGACCTTCACCAACGCGGCCAATGCACTGCACCCCTTCTGCGCCGGACTTGCTCACCAATTCCCCTTGAGTCAAGCGCATCAGTTCCGTGTCAAATCTTCCCTCACCGGCAACCATCATCGGGTGATGAGTCATAGCGCGGACAATCCGCTCCATATCCACATTGTCGCCGGAGGCTAACTTAGCGTACAAAGACGCCATTTGTCCCAACTGCAATAGATAGGTAGGAGCGCCGCAGTCGTCGCGAGCACTGATAAACTCTTCGGCAGGCATTGACAGCAAGTCAGCCACTTTGCCCAAAATAAGCTGCTGGACGGGATGTTTGCGGCGCAAATAAGTTTCCAGCGGCCAGTGCATTTGCTGACAGACAGCTAGCATTCCCGCGTGTTTTCCGGAACAGTTGTATTGCAGGGGACTTTTTTTGCCTTCAGGAATGGGGCATTGAAGTTTAGAGGGGTCAATGTCGCAGCGCCACAGGACGTTAAACACCTGCCTCGATTGCTCGATCGTACCTTGATGGGAACTGCAAATAATCGCTAAATCTCGATCGGTCAATTCGTAGCGTTCTAAAGTGCCGCTCGCTGTCACAGCCAAAGCTTGAAACGGTTTGAGAGAAGAGCGGACAAATGTCGCCGTTTCCGAGTTACCGGCAACGGAAAGAACGCGCCCGCGTTTGTCGCAGACAGCGGCCTGGGCGCGGTGCCTAGATTCTGGAATACCTTCGCGCAGAAGTGTGACTTCCAGTTCGGGAGCTTGGGTTCGTTTTCCCCTTGTCATATCAATTTTAGATTTTAGATTTTAGATTTTAGATTGGAGTCCGTGGAAGTTTTGAGTTGCGAGGTGTAATTTGTGAGTTGCCAGTTGCTAGTTACGAGTTGTAAAGTTAATCTTGGTGCGATGTTTCTCTGTCAAAACTGATTTCTCAAAACTCAAAACTCCCTTCCCTGCTCGATTACAAACAACTCCAAATTAGTCCCCCAGCAACCATCAATACTGTCAAACCATAAAATGTCTGCCGCAGACGCCTGAGAATTGGTTCTAGTTCGTAGTTGACTATCAATTGGTCTTGAGCTAAAACTTCGGGAGTTTTCGGCCAAGCTTGACAATCGTACCAGCCAGACTCTTCGTAGACGACTGTGGGATTGTCCAGGCGCGATCGCACGTAGAACCAACCCAAGTAAAGTCGCAGCAAAGCTAATCCTAGAATAAAACCGGCACCGGCAGCACTGGTGAGGACAAACTGAGCTGGATACTTGAGGGGAGCAAAGCTGGCGGAGGCTAGGGGCCCGGATATCAAGCAACTCCAACCGCATACCCAAGCCAGTTTTGCGAGATATGCCGGCCAATCGAGAGTTACCCAGCTAAAAAACCAGGATTCTGTAAGTTCTTGGTATTCATTGACCGGGCGCTGTTCTTGCGGAACGGGACAAATAGAAACAGAAGCGTTTTTCACATTAGCATTCCTCTGCGGGGGAAAAGTCAAGGCGATCGGCGTGTCCCCAAAACGCTTCTAAATTGTAAAACTCGCGCTCTTGGGGTTTCATAATGTGGATAATCACGTCGCCGTAGTCCATGACGACCCAACTGGCGTCTGATAGCCCTTGTGTACGCAGTGGCAAGCGTTCCCATTCTTCTTCTACTTGGTCGGCGATGGCTTGGGAGATGGCTCGTACCTGGACGTTGGAAAATCCGGTGACGATCGCAAAGTAGTCAGCTATGTAGCATACTTCTGCCACGCGGAGCAATACAATATCAACTGCTTTGCGGTCATCAGCAGCTTGCGCAGCGGTCAATATCAGGCCGCGGGCTTCGTCTGGGGTGGTGGCGTCCGTTACTGTGGACTGGGCCCGGGAGTATTCGAGTTGGGTTATATCTGACATTAAGTGTTTAAGTTCCTAATTAAGAGAGTAAAAGGGAATGGGTACTTTGACGCGATCGATTGTTGGCAGTTTGAGACTGGAAATAGGAGTTAAATTCAAGCCAAAAGTAAGTACAGGATGGCTGGTAAATTTTACTTTTAACTTGTGATTTGTTCGATCGACTTTCCCGTCGAATTTCCTGTTTCCTTCGATTCGCGAGCCATAAGCAGCGCCCAATTGCGCGTAAGTACGGTGCGCGGGTGAATGTAGCAGCGACTTTCTAGCAAATATTTCAGAGAATAATCGCTAGTTTGCCACACGGCTGCATAAAGATATTGCATACTTGCTTCGCGCAGTGCTGCTAGTTCGGCTGTGTTGCCGCGGCTCGGCTCTATAGTATCTGCTATAAATACGGTACAACTGAGCTGGCTCATGTTTGGTCGGCCGAGGGTGTGATTGGCGATTGCGTCCAAAATTTCTCGATCGACCACCCCGAATTCGTCTCTGGCGACAATCGCGCTGGCGTCTGCGTGCAGCAAATGCGGGTGTGCTTCCAACACTGAGTCTAACTCTAAACCTTCCTTCTGAGCCATTTGCAGCAGCAGTTGGGGTTTAAAGTATTTTGCCAAATCGTGCAGCAGTCCTGCCGATCGAGCTTTTGCTTCGTCGAGGCCGTAATGGCGAGCCAAGTCACCTGCTGTTTGTTCGACTCCGAGGATATGTGTGATGCGGGCAGCAGGAACGCGGTCTGAGAGCCAAGCTAGGACGTTTTCGCGCGTAGGTGCAAGTGTCAAATATTAACTCCAAAATTGTATAATTTACTATTTTAGCGTTTTGTTTTAATGAATTGCGGTGTCGGGTAGCAGTTAGGTGATATTTTCTGGTAACTGCTTGAATATTAGACTCCAATTGCATAAATCTTTGATGCACTCTTGGAAACCGCAGATGAACGCTTGCTTAACGCAGATGTTTTTCCTAATTATTTGCGTAGGCCGGCAATTTACCTATTTTTTCACCTGTCCCTACTCTGAAACTTGGTCTGATGGACTTGATATTATTTCTAATAATTTCATTTGTTTTACTTTTATTTAGTGCGATTAAAGGTTATTTTGTACTTTATCCGTTGCTAGCTTCTATGGCGATTTTTATTGTCATTTTTTTGAGAAGAGGATTTCATATAAACAGCTTAATTAAAATGGCTGTAACTGGAAGTCAAAAGTCTTTTTCAGTAATCGGTATTTTACTGTTAATCGGGGCAGTCATGGCCGTCTGGATGGCTGCGGGGACGGTTCCAGTTCTCGTATATTGGGGAATTAAATTGATTAGCACTCAGTATTTTATCTTTTGGGCGTTTATATTAACTAGCACGGTTTCTGTGCTGCTGGGAACTTCGTTTGGCACTGCGAACACGATCGGCATTGCTTTAACGATCGCAGCCAAAGGCAGCGATGTCAATCCCAATATGATCGCCGGGGCAATTATTGCCGGAGCTTATTTTGGCGATCGGTGTTCTCCGATGTCTTCTAGTGCTAATTTGATTGCCGCCATTACCCGCACAAACATTTATACGAACCTCAAAAATATGGCGGTAACAGCTTTTTATCCGCTGATTGTTTCCAGCATCTTGTATTTAATCTTATCCTTAGCTAATCCCGTTGAAGTTGCTGGCAATAACCTGGATTTTGAACTTGGCAAAGCCTTCAATCTTAACTGGATAACTTGGTTGCCAGCCTTGACAATTTTAATCCTTTGTGTCTTGCGAGTTGAAGTCAAAATTGCCATGACTGTTAGTGTAATTGCCGGAAGTGCGTGAAGCGAAGCTATCCCGTAGGGAATCGCCATTTTCGTGCAAGGTTATTCGCCGATCGACATTCTGCAATTTGCGATCGCCGGATTCAAGTTAGAATCAACTTCGAGTTTAAAAGATATTGTGGCGGGAGGAGGGATTTTGTCTATGGTCAAAGTTTCAACAGTTGTGATTGTATCGACAGCATTTGCAGGCATTTTTGCGGGAACGAGAACGCTAGAATTTATTGAAGTTTATCTCAACAAAGCTCGATCGAGAGGCGATTTGTTTTTCGGAACAACAATCATCGGCATTTTATCAGCAGCATTTGGCTGCACCCAAACAATCGCCATCCTTCTGACTCATCAGTTAGTTGAGGAAAAATATCGAAAAGAGGGATTAGATAATTATCAACTTGCTGTAGACTTAGAAAACACCGCTGTTGTGATTTCTCCATTAATTCCTTGGAATATTGCCGGATTAGTCCCTGCAACCATCTTGAGCGTCAATTCAGATTTTATTCCTTATGCCTTTTATTTATATCTCATTCCATTATTTAACTTGATTCAACTGAAACTGAAAAAATTACCTAAAAATAACCAAATATAATAAAGAAATATCTAGGATTAAGTCTCTATATCTTCTTAAAATATCTGCGTCAATCTATGT
>JBDTEI010000002.1:0-4344 GCA_039922675.1 Microcoleus sp. | reverse complement strand
ACGCCCCGCCAGATGAACCTGCTGAGAATTGTTGCTTCAATGGCCTGGGCTGACGGCGAACTCGCGACAGAAGAAGTAAATTTAATGCTCGATCGCTTTTGCCGTTTGTTTGCCCCAGATGCCGACGGACAACAAATGCAACAGGAATTGCGGGATTACATCATGCAAAATATCCCCCTTGACGAGTTGATTCACCAACTAGAAACTCAAGAGGAAAAAGAATTAGTTTTGCAGCTCGGCTATGAAGTGATTTCATCTAGTTCTCGCACTCCCGACGAGCCCAAAATCAACGCTGACGAAGCCGCAGCTTATCAAAAATTAGTGCAGTTGCTGAATCTGCCAGAGGATACTGTCAAGCGTATTGAAGCTGAAGCATCGACGACAGATTCGGCTGAGGGAATGATAGAAAAAATGGCTCACAAACTAGAAAATTTCATCAAAGGCTAGTTTGGGACTGGCGATCGGCTATTCAACCCGCGGAGGCGGGTTTTGTTTGTATAGCCGCGGTTTCAACCGCCGGGTATTCTATTTTTTGTGTTTGTGATTGCTCCCGTTCGCTTCTGCTCTGCATGGTGCACTATAGAGTGAGAAACCAATTTACTGACGGGAATTCAACTTTATGCTCCCAGCTTTAAAAATTTCTGGGTATGACTTGCAAGAGCTCCTCCATCAAGGAACTAACACCGTTATTTATCGGGCGCTATCGATCGCCAATCGACAGCCTGCCATCCTCAAAGTTTTAAATACAGAATATCCTACCATAGAACAGATAACTCGCTTAAAACACGAGTATCAGATCGCCGTAAATCTCGATTGCCAGTATACCGTCAAAGTCGATCGCCTAGAAACACACCCAAACTGCCTAGTATTAGTCTTAGAGGACTTTGGCGGCCTCTCCCTCAAACAGTGGATAGCACAGACAGAATCAGCATTGTGTGTTGCGCGCTACCAATTGCCGATCGCCCAATTCTTACATATTGCCATCCAATTAGCCAAAGCTTTAGTATTCCTGCATCAAAATCAAATCATTCATAAAGACATAAAACCAGCAAATATTATCATAAATTCGGAAACAAATCAAGTAAAACTTGCAGATTTTAGCATCGCCTCGCGGTTAAACAAAGAAACGGCAAACTTAAAAAATCCCGATCGCCTAGAAGGAACTCTCGCCTATATGTCGCCGGAACAAACCGGGCGGATGAATCGCGCTGTAGACTACCGCAGCGACTTTTACTCCCTCGGTGTCAGCTTTTACGAACTGCTGACCGGAAAATTGCCATTTGACAGCACCGATCCGCTGGAATTAGTCCACTGTCACATTGCCAAACAACCGATTTCTATTCAAGAATTAAATCCGCAAATTCCCCAAGTTTTGGCGGAAATTGTGGCAAAAATGATGGCAAAAAATGCCGAAGATAGGTATCAAACAGCAACGGGATTGTTAGCAGATTTAGAACGCTGCCAGAATCAAATCGAGAATTCAGGCAAAATTTCTAATTTTATCCCCGGACAACTGGATGCAATGAGTCAGTTGTTAATCCCCCAAAAACTTTACGGGCGGGAAGCACAAATAGAACAGTTATTGCAAGTGTTCGAGCGCGTCAGCAAAGGCAGCGGTGAAATTGTCTCGGTAGGTGGCTATTCTGGGATTGGTAAATCAGCATTAGTGCACGAAATTCTCCGCAATTTAACCAGACAGCGCGGCTACTTGATTTCGGGCAAATTTGACCAATTCAAGCGCAATGTTCCATACACTTGTTTCAATCAAGCAATGCGGAGTTTGGTGCAGCAAATTTTGACTGAAAGCCAAGCTCAGATTGACTTGTGGCGAGAAAAACTGCTACAAGTTTTGGATGTTAATGCTAAAGTTGCGATCGAAGCAATCCCCGAATTAAAGTTAATTTTAGGCCCGCAACCAGACGTACCCGAACTCGGCCCTATTGAATCTCAAAAGCGCTTCAACCGAGTGATGCAGCAGTTAATTCAAGCAATTGCCACCGCCGAACATCCCTTAGTAATGTTTCTCGATGACTGCCAGTGGATAGATGCTGCAACAGTTAATTTATACGAACAAAATTGCCTTGAAAAAATCCCTTACTTGCTGGTGATTGTTGCTTATCGAGATAACGAAGTCAGCCCGACGCATCCGTTTATGCTGGCGAATGAGGCAATTCGAGCCGCAGGCATTCCGATAACAGCTATTACTTTAGAACCGCTAGCAATTGACAGCGCCATTCAATTAATTGCTGAAACTTTGAACTGTGCTGCTGAAACTGCGACACCGCTGGCAAATTTGCTCGTTCAAAAAACTGACGGCAATCCATTTTTTCTCAAGCAAATGCTCAATTATTTGCATCAAGAAGGTTTGCTAAAATTCAATCATCAGGCGGCTGAGTGGCAGTGGGATATCAAACATATTGAACGGCAGGAAATTTCCGAAAACGTTGTTGATTTGATGGTGACAAAAATTCAAACTTTGTCAACCGCAACCCAACGAATTTTACAAATAGCGGCTTGTATAGACAATCTGTTTACTTTGGATATGCTGTCTGTTGCAATCGGACAATCTTGGACTCAAACAGCACAGGATTTGTGGGAAGCGCTGCAAGTGGGATTAATTTTACCTGTAGGGGATGCTTATCGGATACCACAAGTATTTGAGCCGGAAGAGTTGGAGAAGTTGGGAAAAATGCCCGGACAGGTGTGCTACAAATTCATGCACGATCGCGTTCAGCAAGCTGCTTATGCCATGATTCCTGACGCACAGAAAGAACCTGTTCATTTGGCGATCGGGCGTTTGTTATTGCAAGGAAGCAGCCAAGCTGAACGCCAAGAAAGAATTTTTGATATTGTCAATCATTTGAATTTTGCTAGCGGCTTGATTTGCGATTTGAGTCAACGCTATGAATTAGCAGAGTTAAACTTGCAGGCGGGCAAAACTGCGAAAGCTGCTTCTGCCTTTGAAACTGCGCTGAGTTTTTTCCAATCGGGCTGCAATAGTTTGCCAGCACAAAGTTGGGAAGATAATTATGCGTTAACTTTGGCGCTGCATTTTGAATTGGGCGAAGCGGAATATTTGAATGGGAAAAATGACGAAGCTTTGGTAATTTTCGACTTAATTATGCCCCAAACTAAGACATTATTAGAACGGTGTCAGGTTAATGAGTTGAAAATGACTTGTCTGCGGATGAAAAATGATTTGCCTGCTGCTTATAAGTTAGGTATCGATACGCTGCAATTTTTGGGGATTGAGTTTGAAGCGTACCCGGATGATGAGTATTTGCTCAGGGAGTTGGCGAAGACGAAGGATCTGATTGGGGAATCCATCGCAGATTTAGCCGATTTACCTACACTCACCGATCCGCTGCAACTCGCCGCCCACCGGATTTTGAAAGAACTTTACCCCATTTCTTACTTTACCAGTCCCAACGCTCAATTCTTGTGCGCGATGAAGTTTGTGCAGGCGACAATCGAGCACGGAAATTGCAAATTTTCTGCCTTTGGCTACATTTTGTATGCCCTTACTTTGATTGTTAAATATCGCGAGATTGAGGGTGGTTGTGCATCAGGAGAATTGTCTCTCAATCTCTACGAACAGTGGGATTCCAAAGAGTTAGGCGCTTGTATTTTGCATATTTGGGGCGGTTTAACTTTGCACCACATTAAATATATTGATGAGTGCAAGCTTTTTCTGATCAAATCTTTTAATAGCGGTTTAGAGACAGGTGCTTATCAGTGGTCGGGATATTCTGCGGTTACTTATCTGTGGATCTGCTTTTTAGGCAATGAAACGCTGCAAAAATCCGCCGAAATGATTGATGAATTTCTCCCAGTATTGGAGAAGATAGACCGAAATATGCTAGCATATTGTTTGCTAAATAAACAGACAATATTCCAGCTTACTTGTCCTCTCGATTGTGCTGAAAATTCCTCAGTTTTTATTGATGAACAGTCGCTTTTAGAATTTGCTGAAGCCTCGGCAGATTTGATGACTTCTTTTATGGTTTATCTCTACAGATTAACCGTGGCAAATTGGTTTGGGGAGGTCGATAGAGCATTAGAATATGCTAATATTGGTGTTAAGTTTTCGGTAGGTGCTGTCGGGACTTTTATGCTCCCGGTTTTTCACTTCCACCGCGCTATAGCCCTGGCTGCTGTTTGTACAAATGCCAGCGAGGGCGAGAATCGCCAAATCTACCTAGAACAGCTCAGCATTAGCCTGGAAGAGCTTCGAGAATTTGCGAAAAACTGCCCTGCAAATTACCAGCACAAATATTTAGCGATCCAGGCGGAAGTGGCGCGGTTGTCGGGACAAAAGTATGAGGCGGCAGAATGCTACGATAG
>JBDTEI010000001.1:0-5678 GCA_039922675.1 Microcoleus sp. | reverse complement strand
AGCTTGCTCCAGCGCAAATCGTTCCGCACCGCCAAACACAGCTCGATACCACTATAACCGGGCATCTCCACATCTAAAATGAGCAAATCTGGACAAGTGGTTTCGAGTACCTCCCAGAACTTTTCGGGCTCATCCAATGTTGTGACTTGCAATCCCCAAGGTTGTAGAATCACTTTCAATGCAGCCAATAGATGCACGTCATCATCTACCACCATAACTTTGGCTTCAGCAGAGCCTGTCTGATCGAGAACCTGGGCGACTGCTTTGAGTATATCGGCTGGGGGGATAGATTTGTGTAAGAAGCCCGAAGCTCCCAAACGAGCAACTTCAATTCGATCGCTCAATTGATTGTGTCCGCTAAAAACCATCACCGGAATATCTGGTTTTTCACTGCGGAGTTCGGCTAGCAGAGTAAGTCCGTTTTCCTGAATTCTGGAAAATGTCAAATCCAGCAAAATCGCGTCGGGAGGCTGTTGAGAAATCGCACTTCTTGCCGCTTCGGGAGAGTTGGCGACTTCTATCTCAAAGCCGGAACCGGATGCTGCTATTTTTAGTCGATCGCTCTGAACACTATCATCATCCACGATCAAGATGCGGCGCTGTTGCAAAACCTGAGCCACCAACTCGCTTTCAGGTTCCAGCGGGCGATCGAATATCTGTTTGAGCAAATGCAGAAATCCCTCAATCTGCTGAGCAGTCCCCGGTTTCAAGACGTTTTCAGCCTTGAACAAATCTTCGATCTTGCGCGCAACTATCGAACCTTTCGGCAGCCCTAATGTTCCCAAAGAACCGACTAATTTGTGAGCTTGCTCCTGGGCTTCCCGTCGCAGCTCGTTGTCCAGGGTTCCGGTTTTCAGTTGGGCGATCGCGCGATCGAATATCACCACCTTTTCGATAAAATCAACTCTTAACTTGCCGCGAATTTCCGCAACCACACTCAGGACTTTGAGGCGACGCTCGTCATTGCTTAATTCCTGGTTCTCCCCGCTCGATTCAGCAGATAAATCTTCTTGAATTTTAGCAGTTTCTGCCGTAGCCCGGGCAACTTTTGAACTCTCAATCTCCTCCGGCAGAGTTTTGAGCCGATAGCCCAATCCGTACACGGTTTCCACTAAATCTATAGTCATCCCGGCTGCTTTCAGCTTGTGCCGCAGCCCCTTGATATGAGCCGTAACAGCTTCTTCCTGAGGAAATTCGCCGGCCGACCAAATGCGATCGAGGATGGCACTGCGGCTGAAAATGCGCCGGGGATTTCTCAGAAAAAGTTCCAGCAGATTGTACTCTTTGGGAGTCAAATGCAGAACTTTTTCGCCATAGGTTACTTCCGTAGTGTCCGGGTTGACTTGCAGTTTTTCCCAAGTCAAACTTGTACTCGACAAAGTTGCCTTACCCCGGCGCAGCAAAGCCCGAATTCGAGCGATTAATTCTTGGAGATTAAAGGGTTTGACCACATAATCGTCTGCACCCGCTTCTAAACCTTGGACTCGATCGTTACTGCTATCTAGCGCTGTCAGCAGTAAAATCGGCATTTGGCAACCGGACGATCGCAATTCCCGACACAAACTAATGCCGTCGAGTTTAGGAATCAGCACATCCAAAACAATCAGGTCATAATCGTAGGCTTGTGCCAACTGCAAGGCTGTTTCGCCGTCTTCTGCCGTATTCACATTGTAATTATGAGCGTTCAGCGCTCTGGTCAGCAAATTGATTGTAATTGTGTCATCTTCTACGAGCAGGATTTTCATAAGCCTAACCTTTTTTTAAGCAATTTTTGTGATTCAAACAGCCTTTTCTCATTCTTATTTGTTGATAGACCTCCGTTAAAAAAAAGTATTTCTGAAGTCGTATTTTTTTTACTTATTATTTTCTTTTTATTTGTCCATGCCAACAGCCAAGACAATTATAAAGTTCTTGATTGCTAAAATATGAGCTTTTCCCCCTTCTCTTGCGACCATAACTCAAGCCTTCTTCCTTCTCCTATGCCTCTCGAAAGGTTCCATCAGATGAGCGCAGAAATTTTAAGGCTTTTTGGACTTCAGCGCCTGCTGAATTTTTTGAATCAGATATTGCGATGAATCTTGCTGCTTAACTATGTCTTCCAACTCAGAAACCCCGACTTCAGCGTCTTCTATATCTTTAACCAAAGAATGAGCGGTAACACTTTTTCTAACTCCCAAATTTTCTTTGATAGCGGTCATTGAATTGAAATCTTTTTCCGCTATTAGTTCTTCCAACTCTAACAAAGCCATTTCCGCACGATCGATCTTGATTGTCACGGATTTAGCCACACTAGCACCCGCTCTTGCTGCCTCCGTGAGTTCGTGAACGCGAAGTTTAAACCGACTGGCAATTTGCTCCATTTGAGTCCCCAGTTCAAAAGTTTTACTTGCGAGTCTGCCAATTTCCAGACTCACTTTGCTCAGACCGCTGGGCTGATTGCCCATTTGATTCGTAACTACAGCCACCTGTACTGCTAAATGTCTGACTTGTTCGATCGCCTCGCCGATGGTTCGGGAAGTGCGGTTAACCGTTTCTAAATCATTAGCTATGGCTTTGCCAACGCCCAAAATTTTCTCTGTATTGTTGCAAATAGAATTAGCACCTTGAAAAGTAGCTTGAAATGCTTGGCGACCTTCCGAAGAAATCAGCTTCGCAATCCTCATAAATCGCTGATTCATTTGAGCAATTTCTTCAGCTTGTTTAACCAGTGTCACTTGCTGGGGATTGGGAGTATTCTGGGTTTTTTGGGCTGCTTGACGCTGTTGGGATTTTAACAGATCCTGGCATTCATGAAATTTAGCCTGTTCTTGTTGAATAATTGCCAGATATTTCTGTCTTTCTACTCGGTATTTTTGAATAAGCTTGTTAGCTTGAGCTAAACTTTTAGACTGGGCCATCACCAGAGTCTGAACGTCCAAAAGGCGGAAGCTATGGTTGTCCATTACCACAATAATTGGTTCATAAATCAAGTCTTTATGCCGATTGAGAGATGCTTGCACGGCATCATCAACTTTCCAGTTTTCCTCCATCAGCAAAGGCGGAATTCTCATGAAATCTAACAAGGCTCGAATCGGGTGCTGACCGTAAATTTCTAAGCGCTCGGGAAGACTCATTTGCTCTCGAAATTTGACCCTAGAAATCATACCCAATACCTTTGATTCGTGAGTAATAATCACTCCCGGCAGGTCTGGTTCTTGCTCGAATCTTTGGGCCACTACCTGTCCTGGAGTTGCAGCACTCACTTGGAAATGGTGACACGGCAGATGTCCGATCGTCAAATCGGGGGTGAGTTGAGTTGGATTGCTCATTTACCCGGATAGTGTTAAGTAGAAGTTAACAAATTATATATTGATATTATACTGGATTAAAATAGCTTAAAGTGATAACAACTATTATAGAGAGAAATCAGCTCTCTGCCTCCTGATCCTAACGACAGCCTGACTTCTGACCCCCCAAAAATGGATACAAGCCCGCGACTTAAGTTGTGAGCAGCCCAAAATTTTAGATCGAAGTTCCTGCTCCCCGATTCATCTGTGGAGCAAATCTCAAATCGAAAAATGGAAAATCGACTGACTACTTTCAGCTCAAGTCTTTTGGAGCCACCGCGTATCCTGTGCCCTAGTTCCGTCCCCAAAACATAGTCATTCATATTTTTTCTTTAAAACAACCGGGAAAACACCTAGATTGAAACCAAAAACCTTAAATCGGACTTTGCCACTAGCAACCTTTGAGGCTGCTTACCAGTTGTTACAGCAAATGGCTGAACTCCCCGGGGCGATTTGGCTGGCCGACGATGCGATCGCGGATGCTGAAAATCGGGAAAACTCGTCGGAAAGGTTTGCAGCAGTGGTATCAGATCGGTTTAGCGCGCTGTTGCGAGGCAAGCTATTAGATGAGTTGGCAACAAACAAACGCAAACACAGCGAAAAACAGCTCACTTCGCAATTAAATGTGGAGTTGACTTTCGATCCAGCGGCGATCGCCAATTTCCTCTCTCCCCTCGCAGACAAACTCGCAGAAATAACGCCCGCACCGAAGAGGAAAATTGGCATTCGCGCTCTGAAACAAGCAATTAAAAATATACAGCCAAACTCGGCAGTTGTTCAAAGCGAATTCACCCTAAATTTGCTGGCTATTCTCGCAGACGATGCCAGCAAATTTAGTCCCCCGCCCCTACACACCCAAACAGAAATAGAGGCAAGTTCCGCGCTCAAACTGATAGCTCCCGAAACGCTACAGCACCAAATTTCCGAAGCCGTCAATCACTTACAAATTGCCAGTCCCTGCATTTCATTTTGTCAGCCGGTGGAAGATGCTTTGCAGCAGCAGCTAGCACAAGAGCGACTTTTGAATCAGGTGACAACTCAAATC
Source organism: Microcoleus sp. (assembly GCA_039922675.1). GTDB lineage: Bacteria > Cyanobacteriota > Cyanobacteriia > Cyanobacteriales > Microcoleaceae > Microcoleus. The sequence goes on along the minus strand of JBDTEI010000001.1, from coordinate 1,307 downwards.
CGCCAAACTTTGGAATTGCCTGTCATTTTGTCAAAAGCAGTTTCGAGAGTTAGAGATTTTTTGGATGTCGATCGCCTGTTAATTTATCAATTTGACAAAATGCCAGCCTCTCCCGATGGCAAATTAAGTAAACAAATACTCGCAGAGGTTTCGGAGTCTGGCGAAGTCAAAGAAAATCCCCAGTCTTTCTTGTATTTAGGTCACGTCAGCTACGAAGCTTTAGCCAGCGATGCTATCTCGTCTGTACTGAATTTTAGTGAAGGTGCCGAGTGTTTTCCCGATCGAGTCATCGACACAGAGAAGTATCGCAAAGGTTTGGCTTTGTGCGTCACGGATGTGGAAATAACTTACTCTTCACACCCTTGTTTTTTAGAGTTGATGCGGCGGGCGGAGGTGCGGGCGAAGTTGCTAGTGCCGATCGTAGTTCAAGACGAATTGTGGGGGCTGCTAATTGCCCACCAGTGTACTGTGCGGGAGTGGGAAGAAAGCAAAATAACATTTTTGCGACAAATAGCAGAACATTTGGCGATCGCCATTTACCAAGCCGAACTTTATGCAGAAGTTCAGCAACAAAAGTGCACCTCAGAACAGCGCGTCATAGAGCGCACCTCAGAACTGCGCGATGCACTGGTCGCCGCCCAGTCCGCCAGCCTCGCCAAGAGCGAATTTTTGGCAGCTATGAGCCACGAATTGCGGACTCCCCTCACCTGCGTCATCGGCATTTCCGACACCCTTTTGCGGTGGTCTTACGGCAAAGTGGGCACAAAACAAGTGCCCGTGCAAAAGCAGCGGCAGTATCTGCAAACTATCCGAGATAGCGGCGACCATTTATTAGAATTAATTAACGATATTTTAGATTTATCCCAAGTAGAAGCGGGAAAAGCAGTATTAAAAATTAGTGAATTTTCCATTTCTAAATTAGCATCTCAGAGCCTGCACGCCCTCAAAGAAAAAGCCGCAGCTAAAGGAGTGGAACTAATACAAGAACAGCGGGTCAAACAAGAGTGCGATCGCTTCACCGCCGATCCGCGCCGCTTGAGACAAATTCTTTTCAATCTCTTAGGAAATGCGATCAAATTTACTCCCGAAGGCGGGCGAGTCATCCTGCGAGTTTGGGTGACAGAAGATAAAAATCAAACGCCGGCAGTGCGACAGCCCGGTACTGCACCGGCAGGTAGCACCGCAGTGTTTCAAATCAAAGATACCGGCATTGGAATCCCCGAAGATCAGCGATCGCTCTTGTTTCAAAAATTCCAGCAGTTAGATTCCCCCTACCGCCGCGAATACGGCGGCACCGGTCTGGGATT